>NZ_JBSGFR010000029.1:0-118994 GCF_053603475.1 Actinoplanes sp. NPDC004185
CCACCAGGTTCGACAAACTCGCCGTCCGCTACGAAGCCACCCTGCACATCACCGCCATCAACGAATGGCTACACGCACTTCGAGACGCGCCCTAGAAGGCGCCCGTGTAGAGCAGCCGGTTCGGTGAGCCCGACCCCGGACTCGTCACCACGCCCGTGGTCGCGTTGCTGACGATCGCGCTCTGCACCTGCGCCGGCGAGTCGCTCGGGTGCCCGGCCAGGTACAACGCGGCCGCGCCGGTCACGTGCGGGGTCGCCATCGACGTGCCGCTGATCGTGTTGGTGGCGGTGTCGCCGGTGCCCCACGCTGATGTGATGTTGATGCCGGGGGCGAACACGTCGACGCAGGTGCCGCGGTTGGCCCAGGACGGCTTGGCGTCGCTGCTGTTGGTCGCCGAGACGGTGATCGCGGTCGGCACCCGGGCCGGGGACTGGGTGCAGGCGTCCAGGGCGAACAGTCCGAACAGGCCGTTGCCGGCGGCGATCGAGTAGCTGACGCCGGACGCGATCGACGCGCTCACCGCGGTGTCCAGGGCGGTGTCGGCGCTGCCGCCGAGGCTCATGTTGGCGACGGCGGGCTTGACCGCGTTGGCGGTGACCCAGTCGATGCCGGCCGCCACCTGCGCGGTGGTGCCGCTGCCCTCGCAGTCGAGCACCCGTACGGCGACGAGCTGCACGCCCTTGGCGACGCCGTACGCGCTGCCGCCGACGGTGCCGGCCACGTGCGTACCGTGGCCGTTGCAGTCGTCGGCGGCACCGCCGTCGACCGCGTCGTGTCCGCTGACCGCGCGCCCGCCGAAGTCCTGGTGGGTGGTGCGGATGCCGGTGTCGATGATGTAGGCGTGCACGGTGGCCGCGGTCGTGCTGTAGGTGTACGCCTGGTTCAGCGGGCGGTTGCGCTGGTCGATGCGGTCCAGGCTGTAGGACGGCGGGTTGGCCTGCGTCTCGGAGATCCGGTGGATCACGTTGGGCTGCACGAACGCGACGTCCGGGTCGGCGGCCACCTGCCGCGCCTGGCGCGCCGACATCGTCGCCGCGAAACCTTTGAAGACCTTGGTGTACGTGTGGAGCACGGTCGCGTCGTGCTCGGCGGCGACTGTACGAGCGGTGCCCGACTTGAGGACGACGATGTAGCTGTCCGGCACCACGTCGGCTCCGGCTACCGGGATGACGTCCGCCTCGGCCGGTGCCGCCTGCGCACCGGTGGACAATCCGAGGATCGACAGGACAACGACGCCTGCTGCGGCGGCGCCTCGACGGATGGCTGTTCTCACCTGAACCTCCCCACGATGGGTGGTCACGCAACCACGCCATGTGACGCTAGCAGGCGGATCGACACATGTGAATCAGGTCGCGGACGGTGACACGATCACGCGGTTGCGGCCGGCGGCCTTCGCGGCGTACAGCATCCGATCGGCCTCGGCGAGCAGCGCGGCCGGCGCGTCATGGCCCTGGGTCGAGGTGGCCCCGACGCTGACCGTCACCGGCAGGTCGCCGGTCACCGGCCGCCACGGGTGCCCGTCGACCGCCTCCCGCAGCTCCTCCAGCCGGCCGGCGGCCTGTCCGGTGCCGACGCCGGGCAGCACGACCAGGAACTCCTCGCCACCCATCCGGGCCACGAAGCCGGTGTCCGACACCGTCTGCTGCACCGAGCGCAGCACCTGGGCGACGGCCACCAGGACCTCGTCGCCCGCCTCGTGCGACAGGGTGTCGTTGATGCGCTTGAAATGGTCGATGTCCACGACCGCGATCGTCAATGATGAACGGGTCTCGGCGGCCAGGGCGACAGCGGCCGGCAGGTGGTCGTCCACATAGCGCCGGTTGCGCAGCCCGGTGAGCGGATCCCGGAGCGCCTGCTCGCGGTACCGCTCGGCGTCGTTGCGGGCCTGCGCGGTCTCGAACATCACCTGCCGGGTGTGCGCCCGCGACTCCTGCTGGGCCGAGCGCAGCTGTTCCCGGGCGGCGTCGTACCGCTTGTACTCGAAGAACGCCTGCTCGAACGCGCCGGCCGCCGCGTACAGCTCGGCCTGCTCGGCCATGACGGCCACCCGGATCCCGGTGAGCTCCCGCTCCTCGCCGAGGGTACGGCTGTGATCGAGACTCTGCTGGGCCCGATCGAGCGCGCCGAGACAGCGCTGGGCCCGGGCCAGGGTGAGGGTGGCCTCGGCCAGGTCGTGCACCTCGTACCAGAGCGGCGAGTCCAGCACCGTCAGCAGCGTCTGCTCGGCCGCCGCGTACTCCCCCAGCCCGATCTGGATGCTGGCGACGGTGTCGCGTTCGATGATCAGGAACTCCCGGCCCAGGGCGGCCGCCACCACCCGCATGCGCTCGACCACCGTCGCGGCGGCGGCCAGCTCACCGGCCTGGAACTCGGTGTACGCGCGGTTGTTGAGCACCAGCAGCCGCCGGGTCAGGTCGTTGATCGCGATCGCCAGCTGCTCGGCCTGCAGGTAGCGTTCCCGCGCCGCGTCGATCATCCCGACGTCGCCGAGGGAGTTGGCCAGCCGGTTCAGATACATCAGCCGCAGCCCCGGCGGGGCGTGCTCGTCGAGCACCTCGACGGCGCTGATCGCGTTCTCCAGGCTCGCCGCGTGGTCACCGAGGTAGTTGTAGATCAGCGCCAGGTGGAAGTGACTGCGGGCCAGCAGCGCAGGCGACTCCAGGTCCTGCGCCAGCCGGTGGATCTCCAGGAACACCTGCGCGGCCCCGCTGCGGTCGCCGTTGCGCTGGGCCATGTCGGCCTGGACCAGCCGGGCCCGCAGCTGCAGGGTGGTTTCGCCGCACTCCCCGGCCGCCCGCTCGATCGCCGCCGCGGACGCCAGGTTGGCCTCGATGTCACGGCCCTGATAGGTCTCGAGATCGTCCAGCAGGCGGGCGAGCTCAGACGCCGGCGACGTACGTCGCCGATCAGCGCCCGGACCCGTTGTGCTCACGGGAGCCGTATCGACAACCGCCGGGCGACCGGCAGGGGAACCGGATTGCACTTCGGGTGCTTTTTCACCGGTACGGCGACAGCGGACGGCGGGCGCCCGCCACGCGGACACCCGCCGTCCCACCGGGGTGCGATGCCGCTCAGGACATCCAGCCCTTGTCGCCGGCGGTGAGCCAACCGGTCGACGACCAGGCCGCCCCGCTCCAG
Organism: Actinoplanes sp. NPDC004185; assembly: GCF_053603475.1. Classification (NCBI taxonomy): domain Bacteria; kingdom Bacillati; phylum Actinomycetota; class Actinomycetes; order Micromonosporales; family Micromonosporaceae; genus Actinoplanes; species Actinoplanes sp. NPDC004185. The sequence continues at coordinate 3,139 of NZ_JBSGFR010000029.1, forward strand.
TTCGGCGCCGTGCCGCCGCTGCCGGACCACGCCTTGCCGGACCAGGTCTGCCCCGACCAGGCCAGGTCGGACCACGCCTTGCCGGACCAGGCCTTGCCCGACCACGCCTTGCCGGACCAGTTGCCCTGCCCGTCCGTGGAGCCCGCCCAGCCGGTCCCCGTCCACGGCCGGCCCATCCAGTCCCCGCCGTTCCAGGAGGTCCGGGCAGCGCTCGCGGCGGCCCAGGCCGAGGAGCTCAGCGGCCCGAAGATGTCCCGCTCCCCGGTCAGCACGACCCCGTCACCCATGGTCACCTGCGACGAGCCGCGGTCCTTCTGGATGCTGCCCGTACCGGTGATGGTGCTGCCGCTCTGGCCGCAACTGGTCAGCGTGGACCTGATCGCCGTCTGCAGGTTGATCTGCGGGGCGTAGGAACCGGTGACCGGCGTACCGGTGGCCCGCAGGTAGCACATGACCTGCATCGGCGACAGGGTCGGGTACTTCTGCAGCAGGACGGCGGTGGCGCCGCTGACCACCGCGGCGGCCTGCGAGGTGCCACTGCCCTTGAAGAACCGGTCCCCGACCCGCGCCGAGGAGTAGTTCACGTCGGCGTAGCTGCCCGGGTCGCGCAGCGAGACGATCGACCGGCCCGGGGCCAGCACGTCCGGTGCGTCGTCCTGGGTGGTGCCCTTGCTGCTGAAGGTCGCCATCGTGTCATCGGCGGTGCTGGTGGTCCCCCGCGGGTCGGTCGCGCCGACGGTGATGATGTACGGGTTCGAGCCCGGGTTCAGGATGTTGCCGCCGGTGTTGCCCGAGGCGATGATCACGCTGATGCCGGCCAGGTAGGCGTTCTCCACGGCCTCGCTGAGCGGGCTGCTCACCCAGCTCTGCGTGCTGTCCGTGCCGTACGACAGGTTCAGCACCTTGATCGGGTTGGCCGGGTCGTCGTTGCGGTGCGCCACCACCCAGTCGACCGCGGCCATCACCTGCGTGACGTCGACCGCGCCGTTGGCCGCGCCCACCTTGAGGGAGATCAGCTTGGCGTCGGGCGCCACCCCCTGGAAGGTGCCGCCCACGGCGTCACGCCCGGCGATGATGCCGGCCAGGTGGGTGCCGTGGCCGTACGTGTCCCGGCGCAACAGTCCCGGCACCTGCGACTCCAGCGACAGGTCGGGCCCGTTGGCCACGTTCCCGCTGGTGAGCCCGGCCACCGGCACGACGCCGGTGTCGATGAGGGCGATCCCGACGCCCTTACCGGTGTAGCCGGCGGCCGCCGCCACGTCGTCCCGTACGATCCGGCGCACGTCGGGCAGCGTCGCCGCCGTGGCGGTGTAGGTGTAGTCCGTGAACGAGGTCGTCGTGATCGCGGCCTCCGCGGTGCCCGGGTAGAGCAGGGCGGCGGCTGTGACAACAGCAGCCGCCCCGGCGGCCCTGAGGCGGACTGTGTTCCTCAACTGCGGCTCCTTCGACGTTCCGACGATGTGATCCACCTGCTCGGCAGGGTCACGCCGGTTGTGAACAAGGTGCGGCAAAGGTGGCCGGTCGGTCGCTCTCATCGTCCGATCGGCCGGTGGAACGACGCGATTACCGGACTGCGGAGCGGGCAAGCCGAGATCGTGACGCTGCTGTACACCGCCCTGGGTGACTCATGTCGATCGACGTCTACGCCGGCGGGCCCGGCCGGGGCGCGACGAGTCTGCTGCACCGCAACCGCGACACCGACTTCCCGGACCGGGCCGGGCGGGACCTCGGTACGCACGGCTACGACCTGCTGGACCTGACCTACGACGGGGCCACCACCGCCGGGGTGCTCGGACAGCAGCTCCCCCGGCTCGACCGGCGGCCCGACCTGGTCACGATCACCATCGGCGGCGTCATCGAGCCGAACGCCTGGGGCGCCCACGAGATCCGCCGCACCTGGTGGCGCACCCTGCAACGGGCGGGATGGCTGCCGGGAAGGAGCATGCGAGGATGAGGTCATGGGCAGCGACGCCAACCCCGACGTGAACGCTCTCGCGATCAATGTGTCGATACCGGAAGAGCTCCGCTGGACCGACACCCGCCGTGGTCAGGAGTTCGAGCTGACCACGCTGAACGTCCGGTTGCTGAAGGACGGGCACCTCGCCGCCAAGGCGTACGGCCGTCCCGTCGCCGGCGGACGCGGCACGTACGTCTCGTTTCCGCTGCCGGACAGTCCCGAGCTGGCCGCGCTCGTCGCCGAGGCGGCCGGCCGGGCCAGTGCGCTCTGGGCCGGGCACCGCGGTCTCGGCTGATCCCCGTACGGCCTCAGTGGTGCGGGTTTCCGGCGGTCAGCCGGATGGTGAAGCCGTCAGGATGCCGGTGCAGGGCGACGTGGTTGCACGACTGGTGGGCGATCCACAGACCGAGGCCACCGGCGCTGCCGTCGCCCGCGGCGAGCAGCCCGGCGAACGGGTCCTTGGGCCCGGCCCCGGCGTCGGTGACCGTGACCACGATCCGGTCGGCGCCGCTCCACAGCCGCATCCGCACCGGCCCGCGGCCGTGCCGGTTCGCATTGGCCACCGTCTCACTGACCGCCACGATCAGGTCGTCGACGTCCTGGGCCGGCAGGTGGCCCCGGTCGGCGTCGCGGACGGCCCGGCGCGCCTCGGACAGCCCGGGATCGTGCAGGTCGGCCTGCGGCGCGGTCTCCTGGACCGGGTCGGGGACCGGCGGGCGGGGCTCGCTGAGGTACGGCACCGGGTCGGTGTACTGGCTGTTGGGAACGTGCCGGCCGTCCGGCAGTGCCGTGCGCGGATGGGTGCGCAGCACGTCGGCGAGCACCCCGGTCGGGGTGACCCGGGTGTCGTAGGCGCACATGCTCCACAGCGGGAACTCGTCGTAGGCGTGGTTGATGGCCGACTCGTAGCGCGCCCACCAGTCCCAGGTCACGCCGAGCGCTTCCACCGGCAGCTGGCCGATGATCCGGATCTGGGCGGCCCCGCCGGCGACGTGGTCGGCCAGCAGCCGGCGGTACGACCGGATGGCCCCGGCCGGCCGGGCGTAGACCGAGCCACCCTCCAGGAACGTGACCGGGCAGCCGGCCGGCAGCGCCGCGCGCACCAGCTCCGCGTTGCGGCCGCCCAGCCCGACCAGGGTGGGCTCGCCGGCCGCGACGCCGCCCAGCAGGAACGGGACGGCCACGGCCAGCAGATCCTCGTCGGAGTCGTAGCAGACCGCCTCGTGGAAGTAGCCGGTGTGCCCGGCGGCGGCGCCGGTCCTCATCGGGTCACCTCCACCCGCACGTGCGCCAGCTCCAGCAATCCGGCGAGGCGCTCGGCGGCACCGAGGCGGGTCCGGACCACGGCGGTCATCCGCTGCGTTTCGGCGTACTGCTGCAGGGCGAGCAGCGACCGGTGGTCGATGAAGTCGAGGTCATCGGCGTCCACCACGACCTCACCACCGGCCGGGGCCAGATCGGTGTGCCGCAGGGCACCGGCGAACAGGTCCTCCACCGACATGTCGACCTCGCCGTCGAGCACCGCGACGGCGGTGGTCGCCCCCGGATGCAGCTGGAACATGACGCCTTCGGCGTGGCTGGACTCGTGCATGCACGCCAGTTCGGCGACGGCGTGATCGCCGAGCTCACGTCGGTCGTAGGCGCAGACGGCGCGCATCGGTGCGGTGCGCATGTAGCGCCCGATCGCGTACTCGTACCGGGCGAAGGCGTGCCGCTGCTCCTCGGTGCGCACGAACGCCGTCGCGTCGGCCACCACGCGCAGGCCGGTGAAGCCGGCGGCCAGCGCGTCCTCGGTGGCGGCCGTGTAGGCGGCGACCTGAGCGACCGGATCGACGACCAGGACGCCGGGATACGCCTGCTCGGACGCGACGACCCGGACAGCGTCGCCGGACGCGGCCCGGGCCGCCTGGTCCGCGAGCCAGCCGGCGGTCTCCGCGGAGTGCCGGCCCGGGACGTACCAGACCTGCTCGCCGGCCTCCAGCCCCGTCCGCAGGAACTCCCGCGCGTAGGCGTCGAACGGCTGATAGTCGTCGTATGACCAGCACACGTGCCCGGCCGTGCTCACCCGGCTCACGGGCCGGACACCGAGGCAGTGGTCATCGCCCAACAGTAGCCAGTCGGGCCGCCGGCGGCGACATCGCGGCCCGGGCTGAGGATGACCTTGATCAGGCCTGTCCGGCGTGCTGCGCACCGGTCACGGCGGACGCGCCGAGGTCGGGACCGGGCAGCGCCCGGCCGGCGCCGGCGGCGTCCGACCAGGTCGCGGTGTCGGCGACGGCGGCGAAGTTCGAGTTGAACAAGGTCATGAGGGTGGTGTGGACGGTCTTCGCGTCGGCGAACCCGGCGTCGTTGGCGATGTTGATCGCCCCGGTGGCGTCGGAGAGCACCTCGGCGGTCAGGCCGTGGGTCTCGGCCTCGGCGGCGGAGGCCAGCACGCAGTTGTTGGTCATGTAGCCGACGAGCGTGACGGTGTCGATGTCGCGTTCCCGCAGCCAGGACAGCAGGTCGGTGCCGGCGAACACGGTGCCGTACCGCTTGACGACCGACTTCCATGTGCCGGTGCGGCGGCTCTCGACCTCCGGGTGCAGCTGGAAGCCGGGCCGGGTGGGATTGAACAGCGGCGCGCTGTCGCCCATCGTGTGCTGCACCGCCACGACGGGGATGCCCGCGGCGGTGGCGGCGTCGATCGCCCGGGTGATCTGCGGCAGCGAGTCGGCGTGCGGCGGGTACCGGATCTCCAGCGGGCCGCCGAAGTAGTCCTGCTGCACGTCGATGACGATGAGGGCGCGACGCGGTGCGGTGGTCATGGCTGGGCACTCCTTGCTGTCGGTGCCGCCGTTCCCGGCGGCGACACTTCGAGTCTCCGCTCCCCGGCCACCTCAGGCCATTGGCACAGGTGCGGCGTTACGATGAATTCGTGCCATCTCCCCCGGACGCCCTGCGGATCGCCGTCTACGCCTTCGACGGCATCACGATGTTCCACCTCTCCGTGCCGCAGCTGGTCTTCGACGAGGTCACCCGGCAGGGCCTGGGCGACTGGACGACAGTCCTCTTCGCCGACCGGGCCGGATCGATCCGCACCGCCGAGGGCTACCCCATCGGCGAGATGCGGGGACTCCCGGCAGCCCAGGAGGCCGACGTCGTGGTCGTCCCCTCCTGGTTCGAGGACGGCCGCACGCCCGGTCCGGCGCTGCGGCGCGCTCTGACCAAGGCCCACAGCCGCGGCGCGACGATCGCCGGCCTGTGCCTGGGAGCGGTCGCCGTGGCCGACACCGGTCTGCTGGCCCGGCGTACGGCGGTGACCCATTGGCAGGCCGTCGACATGCTCGCCGCCCGCCACCGCGACATCGACGTCGACGCGTCCGTGCTGTACATCGACCACGGCGACGTCCTGACGTCCGCCGGCACCGCCTCGGCGATCGACGCCTGCCTGCACCTCGTCCGCAGCCGGCTGGGCGCCGCGGCCGCCAACCGGGTGGCCCGCAGCCTGGTGGTGGCCCCGCACCGCGAGGGCGGCCAGGCGCAGTACATCGAACGGCCGCTGCCCGCGCACCCGGTGAACGACCCGATCGCCGCGGTGCTCGAGTGGGCGCTGCGTCACCTGGCCGAACCCCTGCCGGTCGAACGGCTCGCCGAGGTCGCCCACCTGAGCCGGCGCACCTTCATCCGGGCGTTCCAGGCCGCCACCGGGGTCACCCCGGCGGTGTGGGTCCGGCGTCAACGCCTCGACGAGGCTCGCCGGCTGCTGGAGTCGACGGACCTGGCGATCGACCAGATCGCCGCGGCCTGCGGCTTCGGCAGCACGGTCACCATGCGGCAGCGCTTCGCGGCGGCCTTCGACACCTCCCCGTCGGAATACCGCCGAAGGTTCGACGCCCGCACCACAGCCGGAGCAGCTGTCGCTTCCTGATCACGCGGTCCGGGGGCGCTCGCGGACCCGCTCGGCGATCGCCCGGCCGAGCTCGGCTGTCGTGCCGGTGCCGTGCAGGTCGGGGGTCAGCGGCGCGCCTTGCGGCCCGTACGCCAGGACGTCCTCGACCGCGCCCAGCAGCTGCGCCGCCGCTTCGGGATGGCCCAGATGGTCCAGCATCATCGACCCGCACCAGATCTGCCCGACCGGGTTGGCGATGCCCCGGCCGGCGATGTCCGGGGCGGAGCCGTGCACCGGCTCGAACAGGCTCGGGTGCTCGCGCTCGGGGTTGATGTTGGCGCTCGGGGCGATGCCCAGCGTGCCGGTGCAGGCCGGCCCGAGGTCGGACAGGATGTCGCCGAACAGGTTGCTGGCCACCACGACGTCGAACCAGTCGGGGTGCAGCACGAACTGGGCCGCCAGGGAATCGATGTGGAACTTGTCGAGCCGTACGTCCGGGAACTGCTCGCCCATCTCCGCCACCCGCTCGTCCCAGTACGGCATGGTGATGGCGATGCCGTTGCTCTTGGTGGCTGACGTGAGGTGCCGCTTCGGGCGGCGGCGGGCCTGCTCGAAGGCGAAGCGCAGGACGCGGTCGACGCCGACGCGGGTCATCACCGTCTCCTGGAGCACGGTCTCGCGTGCGGTGCCTTCGAAGATGCGCCCGCCGACGCTGGAGTACTCGCCCTCGGTGTTCTCCCGCACGACGACGAAGTCGATGTCGCCGGGCTCCCGATCGGCCAGGGGGCTGCGGACGCCGGGCATGAGCCGGCAGGGGCGCAGGTTCACGTACTGGTCGAAGACCCGCCGGATCTGCAGCAGGCTGCCCCAGAGGGACACGTGATCGGGGACGACCGACGGCCGGCCGACCGCGCCGAAGTAGATGGCGTCGTATCCGCGCAGCGTCTCCTCCCAGCCGGGCGGCAGCATCGTCCCGTGCCGTTGCCAATGGTCGGCGCTGGCGAAGTCGAAGTGGTCGAAGTCGAGCCGCAGCCCGAAGTGATCGGCGGTGGCCCGCAACGCTTCGATCCCGGCCGGTACGACCTCCTGGCCGATGCCGTCGCCGGGGATGACGGCGATGCGATGCGCGGTCATCGGGTCTCCCGCAGCGCCGCCAGGCCGCCCTGGGAGTCCTCGATGGCGATGCGTTCCGCGGCGGTGGAGTCGCCGGCGCGCAGAGCCCGGACCAGGGCGCGGTGGCTGGTGTAGCGCTCCAGGCCGAAGGTCTGGTCCTCGGCCACCCGCCGCAGCAGCAGCTCGCGGCGTTGCGGCCGGGAGAAGACCCGGCTCTGCTCGAGCATCCGGATGAGGACCGGGTTGTGGGCGCAGGCGTCCACGGTGTCGTTGAACTCCTGCATGGTGTCGAGGAGCGCGGTGAGGTGCCGTTCCGACGGCTGTCCCGGTTGACCGCGTTCCTTGAGCAGGATCAGCAGGTCGTCGGCCCGGTCGAGGATCGCGTCCAGGGCGTCGAGCTGGGCGGCGGTGGCGTGCCGGGCGGCGAAGCGGGCCACCAGGCCGCGCAGGCCGATCTCCACCTCGGCGAGGTCGTCGACGGCGGCGTCGCGGATCGCGGCGACCCGCACCGTGCGCGGGCCGATCCGCTCGATGAGGCCGTCGAGCTCCAGGCGGCGCAGCGCCTCGCGGACCGGGGTCGGGCTGATCGCCAGCCGCTCGGCCATGCCGCGCTCGGTGACCTTGTCCCCCGGAGCGAGCTCGCCGCTGGCTATCGCACTGCGAAGCTGACGGTACGCCTGGTCGGACAGCGTCTGGGTGGCAGTCATGAGCGCACTGTACCGCCTGCCATGGCAAGTTTGCATGCAACTGTTGACGAGTTTGCCATAGCAAATTAGCGTGACGGCCGACACGTGGAGGCAACATGGCCATTACGCTGCGGGACAGCACGGTGTCCCACCGGAAGATCACGTTCTTCATCGCCCTGACGCTGTTCGCGCAGGAGTCGACGTGGAACTTCTACGACAACCAGGTGCCGGTGCTGCTGCGCGAGCACGTCACGAGCGCGGCGGTCGTCGGCCTGCTGATGGGCATGGACAACCTGCTGGGCATCTTCATCCAGCCCTGGATCGGCAACCGGTCGGACAACACCCGGACCCGGTGGGGGCGGCGGGTGCCGTACCTCGCGGTGGGCATGCCCCTGGCGGCGGTGCTCTTCGCGTTCCTGCCGTGGACCACGTCGCTGGTCACGCTGGTCGCCGTGATGTTCCTGTACGCGCTGGTCGTCAACACCATCCGGCCGCTGGCCGAGTCGATGATCCCGGACTTCCTCCCGCCCGAGCGGCGCAGCCGGGCCAACGCCGCCGTGAAGATCGCGGCCGCGCTGACCATCATCGTGGCCGCGCTGATCAGCCTCTTCGTCATCGACGAGCATCCCCGGGGCGCGTTCGTGATCCCGGCGGTGATCCTGCTGCTCGTCTCGGTGGTGCTGATCACGAAGGTCCGCGACAACCGGTCGACCGCCTACCGGGCCGCGCTGGCCGAGGACGCGGACGCCGCTCAGGACGAAGCGCGGGTGCCGTTCCGCCGGGTCATCACCGACCTGGTCACCGACAGCGACCGCCGCCGGCTCCTGCTGCTGCTGACCGTCCTGCTCTTCGGCGGAGCGTGGTTCGCCTCCCGGTCGCTGGTCACCCCGTACGGGATGGAGGCCCTGGGCCTGACCCGCGGTGAGGCCGGCGGGCTCACCCTGCCCAGCGGCATCGCCTTCCTGCTGGCCGCCTACCCGGCCGCGCTGTGCGCCGAGCGCTACGGCCGGCTGCGCACCATGGGGGTCGGCATCATCGTCTTCGCCGCCGCGATGGCGGCCGGCGCGGCCGTGCAGACCGCCACCGGGACGGTCGTCGCCTTCTGCGTCGCGGCCGTCGGCGCCGCCGGATTCATGATCAACGCGGCGGTCGCCCTGTGGAACCTGGCGCCGTCCAGCCGGGTGCTCGGCGCCTACACCGGCCTGTACGCGGTCACCTGGTACCTCGGCGGCTTCGGCGGCCCGGCCCTCGTCGGCGCCGTCGTCGACCTCACCGGCTGGGACTGGATGCTGCTGGACATCGCGATCCTCGCCGCTGTGGCCGTCCTCGTCGTCGTCCGCCTCGGTCGCCTGCACCGCGACCGCGGCACCTCCATCCTCACCTGACACGGAGTCCGATGCCCACCGTTCTGATCACCACCGATTACCTCACCCCGGGCGACGAGGTGGACTCCTACCTCACCGGGCAGGGCTTCACGACCCGGCACGACCCGATGCGGGGACCGCGCCGGCCCGAGCAGCTGATCGCCGCCCTGGCCGGCGCCGTGGGCGCGCTGATCGCCAACGAGCCGATGTCGGAGCGGGTGCTGCGGGCAGCGCCGGAGCTGCGCGCCGTCGTCCGCACCGGCGTCGGCTACGACTCCGTCGACGTCGCGGCGGCCACCCGGCTCGGCATCAGCGTGAGCAACCTGCCGGGCATCAACAGCAACGCGGTCGCCGAGTACACCATCGGGCTGCTCCTGGCCCAGGCCCGGAACCTGGTGCCGACGGCGACCGGAGTGGCCGCCGGCGCGTGGCCCCGCCGCGACGGGCACGAGCTGCGCGGCAAGACCCTCGGGCTGATCGGCCGGGGCGCGGTGGCCCGTCGCGTGGTGCCGCTCGCCCGGGCGTTCGGCATGACGGTGCTGGGCATCGGCGAGCTGCCCGCGCCCGCCGTCCTGGTCACGCTGGACGAGCTGCTGCAGCGGTCCGACTTCGTCTCGGTCCACACCGCGCTGACCCCGCGTACCCGGCACCTCATCGACGCGGCCGCGCTGAGCCGGATGAAGCCGGGCGCGCACCTGATCAACACCGCGCGCGGGCCCATCGTGGACACCGCGGCCCTCGCCGCGGCGGTCCGATCCGGGCGGCTCGCCGGCGCAGTTCTCGACGTCGTGGACGTCGAACCGCTGCCGGCCGACAGCGTGCTGCGCGGCGTCGACGGCATCACCGTCTATCCGCACATGGCCGGGCAGACCGCCGAGGCCCGCCTGGCCGCCGGGCTGGAGGGTGCCGAGGAACTCGTCGCCGCCCTGGCCGGCCACCCCCGGTCAGCCGTCAACCCCGTGACCCCGAGATGAGGACCATGACTGAAACCCGTGATTCCGTACGCGTGCTCGCGCCCAGCGGCATGCTCGGCGGCGGCTTCCCGCCCGAGACCATCACCCGTGGCCTCGACCTCGGCGCCGACGTCATCACCGTTGACGGCGGCTCGACCGACTCCGGCCCGTACTATCTCGGCTCCGGCACCGCCAAGACCGCCGCCGCGGCTGTCGCCCGCGACCTGCGCCTGCTGCTGCGGGCGGCGGCGACCGCCGGCATCCCGCTGATCGTCGGCTCCTGCGGCACCAGCGGCACCGACTCCGGCGTCGACTGGGTCGCCGGCATCGTCCGCGACATCCTGGCCGAGGAGGGGCTGAACCTGCGGGTGGCCACCGTCTACAGCGAACAGCAGGCCGCCGACCTCAAGGAACACCTCGACGCCGGCCGGGTGCACCCGCTGCCACCGGCCGGCGAGCTCGACCCGGCGACCCTCGAGAGCTGCCGGCACATCGTCGCGATGATGGGCCACGAGCCGATCGTCGAGGCGCTGGCCGCCGGCGCCGACGTCGTCCTGGCCGGGCGGGCCACCGACACCGCGGTCGCCGCCGCCTATCCGCTCATGGCGGGCATGCCGGCCGGCCCCACCTGGCACGCGGCCAAGATCGTCGAGTGCGGCGGGCAGTGCACCACCAACCCGCGCTCCGGCGGCGTCCTGGCCACCATCGACGCCGCCGGCTTCACCATCGAGCCGCTCGACCCGGCGGTGGCCTGCACCCCCACCTCGGTGTCGGCGCACATGCTCTACGAGACGGTCAACCCGTACTCGATGCGGGAGCCGGCCGGCACCATCGACGTCGCCGAGGCCACCTACCGGGCCCTGGACGACCGGCGCGTGCGCGTCGAGGGCTCCCGCTTCGAACCCGCCGAGCAGCACACCATCAAGCTGGAGGGGGCCCGGATCACCGGCTACGAGACGATGTCGTTCACCGCCATCCGGGACCCGCACATCCTCGGCCAGATCACCACCTGGGCCGCGCTGCTGCGTCGCATGATCACCGAATGGGTCGGGCAGACCCTCGAGCTAGGCCCCGACGAGTACGCCTTCGACATCCGCCTCTACGGCTACGACGCCATCCTGGAAGGCCTCGACCCGGAGACCGGGCCGCCCCGCGAGGTCGGGGTGATGCTGCTGGTCAACGCCGCGGACCAGCAGACGGCCACGGCGGTCGCGAAGATCGCCAACCCGCTGATGCTGCACCTGCCCACCCCGGACATGGACCACCTGCCCAGCCTCGCGTTCGCCACCTCACCGGCCGAGACCGAGCGCGGCGCGGCGTACGAGTTCGTCCTCAACCACGTCGTGGACGTGGACTCCCCCACCAGCCTGTTCCGCATCAACCCGCCGGAGGACCGCGATGTCTGAGCCCGCCCGCCCCCGGACGATCGCCGACCTGGCCCTGGAGGTCCGTTCGAAGAACGCCGGGCCGTTCTGGGTCACCATGGAGTTGTTCATGCGCGACGCCACGGGTTACGCCACGGTGGCCGACCCCGCCTACCTGGACGCGGCAGTCGTCGCCCGCCTCTACGACGTCGCGGCGGAGACCATCCAGATCTTCCGGATCCCCGAGCTGAACGTCGTGAAGATCTCCTTCCCCCGGCCGGTGGTGCAGGGCAGCCTGCGGGACCGCGACATCCACGCCGGCCAGCACCACGTACCGCTGGCGTTGTACCCGCTGCCGTCCGCCGCGGCCTGATCAGAGCAGAAAGCAGTTCACGGCCGAGGCGAGGATCGCCCGGCCAGGCTCACGATGATGATCCGGCGTATCGGCACGGGCCTTCGACGTCGACCCGGCCCGCCACGTTCTCCCGGCGCGGGGTCTCCTGAACGGCGATTACATGATTACATGTCTGCGGCAGCGACGGCACGCGCCGAGCTGATTCCGAGGAGGGACGCCATGAGCCACGATCAGGACTCTGCCCGCGATCAGACCCGCTCACCGGCCCGTCCCCGCCGGGTCATCCGGCTCGAAGCCGAGACGATGCCGGAGACCGGATCCGTCACTCCGCTCGAGCTCTTCTTCGACCTGGTGTTCGTCTTCGCGCTGACCCAGGTCACCGCCACCATGGCCGTACAGCTGAGCGGAGTGGGCCTGCTCCGCGGCCTGCTCGTCGTCGCCCTGCTGTGGTGGAGCTGGACCGGGTACGCGTGGCTGGCCAATCTGGTCCGCGCCGACCGGGGGATCGCGCGGATCGGCATGTTCGCGGCGATGGCGGCGATGTTCGTCCTGGCCCTGACCATCCCCGAGGCGTTCGACGACGCACCGGGCGGGCTCTCCGGCCCGGTCGTCGTGGCGGTGTGCTACTTCGTCTTCCGGGCACTGCACCTGCTGTTGTTCTATGTGCTGTCCCGAGGCGACGCCGGGCTCCGCCGTCAGCTGATGCGCTTCACCCCCGCGATGCTGGGCGGCACGGCGCTGCTGCTGGCCGCCGCCGCGACCGACGGCACAGCCCGCGTCTGGCTGTGGGTGGCCGCGCTGACCGTCGACTATGCCGGGACGTACTTCGGCGGAGCACGCGGATGGCGGGTCCGTTCCGCCGGTCACTTCGCCGAACGGCACGGGCTCATCGTCATCATCGCGCTGGGCGAGTCGATCGTGGCGATCGGCGTCGGGGTGGCCCGTCTGCCGATCTCCGGACCGATCGTGGTCGCCTCCACCTTGGGCCTGGCCCTGGCCGGCGCGCTCTGGTGGGCGTACTTCGACATCAGCTCGGCCGCCGGCGAGCACGCGCTGGGCACGGCCGCCGAGGATCGGCGTGCCGGCCTGGCCCGGGACGCCTACAGCTTCCTGCACCTGCCCCTCGTGGCCGGGATCGTGCTGCTCGCGCTGGGTCTGAAGAAGGCCCTCGAATACGTGGGGGACGAGGAGGCCCACTCCCTGAGCGACCCCCTCAAGGGCGTTGCGCTGGCCGCGCTCGTGGGCGGTGTGGTCCTGCACCTGCTGGCCCAGGCGGCCTTCCGGTGGCGCACCACGGGAAAGCTGGATCCGGGACTGCCGACGGCGGCCGTACTCGTGGCCCCGCTGGCCTGGCTGGGCGCCGGATTGCCCGCTCTGGCCACGCTCGCCGCCGTCACCGTCATCACCGTGGCCGTGGTCGCGGTCCAGACCAGACGCCGCTAGCTCCCGGTCGCCGACGGGTGCCTGGCCGTTTACATCACGTTCTCAGCCCCGCTCCTACCGTCGCGGCATGAACAGGCGATGGCTTTGCTCGTTGGTGCTGGTGCTGGCTGTGACGGTGGGCTGCACCGCTGAGGACCCGGCTCCGGACCCGCAGTGCGACAGCAAGCTGGAGGCGGCGTTCGGCGCCTGGGCGCGGGCCGGCTTCAGCGGTGCCGTCGCCGTCTCGACCGGCGGCCGGTTCGACTGCCTCGCCGGTTACGGCACGGCCGACGACGCCACCGGCGCCCGGAACACCGCCGACACGGTGTACAGCATCGGATCGGTCAGCAAGGCGTTCACCGCGACCGCGATCCTCAAGCTCGCCGAGAGCGGGAAGCTGTCCCTCGACGACCGGGCCGGCGAGCTGGTGCCGGCGATCGTCGGGCCGGTGGCCGCGGCAACGGTACGCCAACTGCTCCTGCACACCAGCGGGATCAGCGGCTCGATCGGCGCCGACGACCAGCCGCTGGACCGGGCCGGCGCCATCGCCGCGATCAACAAGCTGAAGCCCGCCTTCCCGCCCGGCACGAGCGACGCCTACTCCAACGCCGGGTACACGCTGCTGGCGATCATCATCGACACTGTGTCGGGCATGTCCTACCGCGACTACACCCGTACGCAGATTCTCACTCTGCCCGGCGGCGCGGTCACCGGCGGCTTCTGGCAGGGCCGGCCGGCCGCCACCGGGCCCCTCGCCGCCGGGTACCTCGATGACGGCGAACCGAGCCGGTCCCGCGAGTTCGCCGGTCCCTACTGGACGACGGAGGGCAACGGCTCGCTGGCGATGACCACCAGGGAACTGGCCACCTGGGCCCGCGCGCTGTTCCGGGGCGGGCTCGTCACGCCGAGATCAGCCGCGCTCGCCGGGGATCCGGCGTACCCGGTGGGTGACGGCCGGTCGTACACGCTGGGCGGCTGGATGGCGTTCGACGCCACCGTGTACGGCAAGCCGATCGTGGCCGTCGCCGGCGGTGGCGGCGACGTCGGCCACAACGTGGCGGTCCTCTGGATCCCCGAGCGGGACCAGGTGATCGTCATGTCGTCCAACCGACCGGTGCTCACGGCCGAGAAGCTGCTGGCCGCGACGGTACGGTCGCTGGTGGCCGGCAGTCCTCTGCCGACGCCGACCGCGCCGGCCGGAGGGGCTGACCCGGCCGCGATCGCCGGGACGTACCGGCTGGCGACGGGGGGATCGGTCGAAGTGACCGTGGCCGGCAACCGCCCGAGGATCTCGGCCTCCGGCGCCCGCGCGGTCGGTGCGCTGTTCCCGCCGCGCGGCCGCTTCTCCGCCGGCGACCTGCGCGAGCACGAGAAGCGCGTGCTGTCCGTGCTCGCCGGCCGGACCGACGAGGGGCGGGAGGAGCGCAAAGGTCTGGAGGCCGAATACGGAGCGATCTCCGCGGTAGCCTCCGGTGGCACCGTCGTCGCCGATGGCGAGATGCGCACGTACGTCACCCTGACCACGCGCGACGGTCCGCGGCTCGGCTGGTACGCGGTCGACGAGCACAGCGGCATCGCGGGAGCGGAACTCCCGGCCGAGCCGCCCGCACTGCCACTGCTACCGGTCGGCCCGAACAGGTACCGCCCGGACGACCCGACCGGAACCGGCCCGGACGTGACCCTCGACTTCACCGGCGACAAGGTGACCGTCTCCGGGCCGGCCGGGACGACGACCGCGCGCCGGTCCCGGTGGCATCGCCACGCTGCCTGCGGAAGGGGAATGTGTCATGCGCGTCCTGCTGGTCGAGGACGATCCGGACCTGGCCGAGATCGTCGCGCTGGGCCTGCGCAACGAGGCGTACGCGGTGGACGTGGCCGGGACCTGCGCGGCCGCCGAGGAGCTGCTCGGCACCACGGCGTACGACGTGGTGTGCCTCGATCTGGGCCTGCCGGACGGCGACGGGCTCGCTCTCGTCCGGCACGCCGCGGCTGACCCGTCCCTGCGCCGGCCCCGGCGTCATCTCGTGCTGACCGCCCGCGACGCGGTGGCCGACCGCGTCGCCGGGCTCGACGCGGGCGCCGACGACTACCTGGTCAAGCCGTTCCACTTCGCCGAACTGCTGGCCCGGCTGCGGGCGCTGGGCCGGCGCGAGGACAGCACCGGATCGACCCTGCGGGTGGGTGAGCTGACGCTCGATCTGGCCGCCCACCGGGCCTGGCGGGCCACGACGCCGCTCGACCTCACCGCGCGGGAGTACTCGTTGCTGCGGTACTTCATGCACCACCCGGGCGAGGTGCTGTCGGCCGAGACGCTGCTGGAGCACGTCTGGGACGCCAACGCCAACCCGTTCACCTCGTCGGTACGGGTGATCCTCAGCCGGCTCCGCCGCAAGCTCGGCGACCCGCCGCTGATCGTCACGGTCACCGGCACCGGCTACCGGTTGCTGCTGCCGTGACGGGCCGGGGCTCGCGGTCGCTGCGTACGCGGATCGCGGTGCTGGGGTTCCTGGCCGGCTACGTGCCCGCGCTCCTGCTGTTCGGCGTGGTCGTGGTGAGTGACGTCGAGACCGAGGCGGCCGCCGGTGCCGCGCTGGTGACCAGCACCTCCGGGCAGCGATCGGCCTGGGTGACGGGGACGGTGCTCGCCCTCGCGCCGGTGGCCGCCGCCCTCGCCTGGGGCCTGGCCGGGCGGGCGGTGCGCGACCTCGACCGGGTCCGGGCCGTCGCCGAGGACATCGAGGCCGTCGATCTGAGCCGGCGCGTCGGGCTCGACCGCGGCCCGAGCGAGGTGGTCCGGCTCGCGGCGAGCATCGACGACATGCTCGCCCGTCTGGAGCAGGCGGCCGAGACGCAGCGCCGGTTGATCGAGGAGACCAGCCACGAGTTGCGGACGCCGCTGTCGGTGCTGATGGCCAACGCCGAGGTGCTCCTGGCCCATCCCGAACCGTCGATCGAGGTGTACCGGAACGGGCTGCGGAAGACCGCGACGGTGGCCGCCCGCCTCCAGGCGACCATCGACGAGCTGCTGGCGGACGCCCGGGGCCGGGCACGCACGATCGCGCGCCGCCCGGCCGACCTCATGGCCGTGGTCCGTGCGGTCGCCGCCGACCTCGGCGTCCTCGCCGCGGCGAGAACCATCGATGTCTCGGTCACCGGTCCGGAGGCGGCGGAGTGCGCATGCGACGAGCCCACCGTACGGCGCGCAGTGACGAACCTGGTCGACAACGCCGTCCGGTACGCCCCGGCCGGCAGCACGGTCGAGATCAGCGTGGAGGTGGCGGCGTACGAGGTCGCGGTGGTGGTGACCGACCACGGCGCCGGCATCCCGCCCGCCGAGCGGGAGGAGGTCTTCCGGCGCTTCTGGCGCAGCCGGACCGACGTCGCGGGCACCGGCCTCGGCCTGCCGATCGCCCACCAGGTGGCGCTGGCCCACGGCGGCGAGCTCACCCTCGTCTCGCCCGGCCCGGCCGGCGACGGCTGCGCGTTCCGGCTGACGTTGCGCCGCTGACCGCGTCCCGGGGCCACCGGCCGGGGCGGCCCCGGTGGTGCCCGGTCAGTGGCCGGCCGGTGTCCAGAGCGGGTCGCGGCCGAGGTAGCGCACCAGGGTGGCGGCCGGGCCGTCGCCGGCCTGCCCGGGCAGGGCGGGTGCGTAGGCGAAGCCGCGCAGCGGTTCGGCCGTCGCTCGCGCGGCCGGCAACAGCTCCTCGGCCAGTGCGTCGGTCAGCGGTGCCGGCCGGCCAATTGCCACAGCGACGTCCCAGGCGTGCACGGCGGCGTCGAGGGCGCAGGCGGCAGCCGCGAGAGCCGGCGTCAGCTCCGGTACGGGAGGCAGCGGGGTGCGCACCGATGACGCCGCCGGGTCGACGCCGGCCCAGGCGCCGGTGGCCGCCTCGATCGCCTTGGTGACCGTGTCCCGGACGCCGGCGTCGAGCCGGCGCGGCGGATCGAACGGGTCGTAGGCCGGCAACGAGCCGGCTCCGACGACGGACGCCCAGGCGTGCTGATCGCCGGCGGCGTGGAACAGCACCTGGGCCACTGTCCATTCCGAGCAGGGAGTCGGGTCGTCGAGCCGGTCGGCGTCGACAGCCCCGGCGGTGACCTGGCGCAGGGCGTCCAGAGCGGTGCTGAGTACGGTGAAAGTCACGGATGGTCCCTCTCGATGGGTTCTTCCCGGCTGTCGGGCCGGACGGTCAGGTGAGTGCCGCGAAGAACTGGCGGATGTCCTCGACGAGCAGGTCGGGGGCGTCATGGGTGGCCCAGTGCCCGCCGCGGTCGTAGGTGTTCCAGGCGACGATGTTGTGGTGGTCGCGTTCGGCGAACCGGCGTACGGCGTGGAAGTCGAAGGCGAAGGCAGCCAGGCCGATCGGCACGGTGGTGGGCTCGGCGGTGCGGGCGGCACGGTGGTTCTCGTAGTAGAACCGGGCCGACGAGGCGGCGGTGTTGGTGAACCAGTACAGCGCCACATTGGTCAGGATGTCCTCGGGGCTGAGCGCGGTGCCGAACAGCTGACCGCTCCAGGCCAGCTGCCCCGCCGGGGAGTCGGCGAGCGCGTGGGCCAGGGTCTGTGGCTGGGCCTGCTGGGAGCGGTCGTGGATGGCGTGCTCCGAGAACGCCTGGCCGAACCGCAGGGCGCCGAAGTCCTCCCCGGTGAGCCCGTCGAACTCGCCCGCGTCGCCGCGCGGGAAGGAGAAGATCTGCGTGACGTGCACCCCGCTGACGTGCTCGCGGTCCAGCTCACCGAGCAACGGGGAGACGATGGCGCCGGCGTCGTTGCCGTGCGCGCCGTAGCGGTCGTAGCCCAGCCGCCGCATCAGCTCCGCCCACGCGGCGGCGGTCCGCCACGCGCTCCAGCCGTGCTCGCTCGTGGGCCCGGAGAAGGTGAAGCCGGGCAGCGACGGGATGACCACGTGGAAAGCCGGCGCCCCCGCCCGGCCGTACGTGGCCGGATCGGTCAACGGGCCCACCAGGCCCAGATACTCCACGAAGCTGTTGGGCCACCCGTGGGTCAGGATGAGCGGGACGGCGTCCGGCTGGGCCGAGCGGACGTGCACGAAGTGGATCCGCTGCCCGTCGATCTCGGTCGTGAACTGCGGGTACTCGTTCAGCTCGGCCTCCCGGGCCCGCCAGTCGAACGAGGTGCGCCAGCGCTCGACCAGGTCCCGGACGTACGAGCCCGGGACGCCGTACTCCCATCCGGCCGGGGCGGGGGTGCCCGAGCCACCGGCGACGACCTCCTGCTCGGGCAGCTCCTCGGCCCAGCGGGTACGGGCGAGCCGGTCGGCCAGGTCGTCGAGACCCGCTTGCGGTATCGCGATGCGGAACGGGGTGATGGTCGGATCGGGCACGGCGGTCGCCTCCCTGGGAACGTCTTCAGGCTGCATGAACGGTCACGTCGCGCTCGCTCAGCGGGTTGCCCGGCCATGTCCAGGGCCGCGAACGCCGGCTGCGGGTCGAGGACCCGGCCCCCGCCGGCCACCGTGCGCACGGCGGCGACCAGGTCCTCCGGCGAGGCGTCCGGACGCCGTCGCTCATGTCGGACCGCGGAAGCATACGAGCGCCCGCTGTCGCCGCGCTGACGTCCCGCTCACGCGGGTCGGCGGAAAATCCGATGGAACAGTGCCGGAGCGACAGACATGTACGGGGTGCCGGGCAGGACCTGACCGGGCCCACGCCGGCGCGTCAGCGCGGCGGAGCCGGGAGCCCTCGGGCGTCGCCGATCAGACGGTCCCCGCGGTTCGCCAGCGGGCGGCCAGGTCGGCCTGGCGGGCGGGGCGGCCCGGCAGGGTCGCCTCGGCGGGGGCGTGCAGAGCCTGCAGGAGCAGAGCGAGGTAACGATGACGCAGCGCGGCACCACCATCGGCGCCGGGGAGCTCGAGGACAGCGATCATCTCCAGCAGCAGCGTGACGTCGGCCTCGGAGATGTCGGCGCGGAGTTCACCCGAACGACGGACCCGCTGGAAGAGCGTCTCGGCCAGCTTGCCGGCCCGCACGGCGAGCGCCGTGAGCTCGGCCGTCGGGGTGAACGTGCCGGCCAGCCGCTGCGCCAGGGCCTGGCTCTGGCCGTCGACGACGCGTTCCAGGCAGGCGACGTAGGTGTCCCACGGCGCGCCGGTGGAGGCCAGGGCCGTCTCGAGATCGGCGATGTAGCGGTTGAGGCCGTCCTCGGCCAGTGCTCGCAGGAGGTGCTCCTTGCTGGGGTAGCGCCGGTACAGAGCGCTGATCCCCACCCCGGCGTGCACGGCGACCTTGGCGATCGGCGCTTCCGGGTCGGCCAGGAACACCGCCCGGGCGGCGTCGAGGATGCGCCCGTTGTTGCGCTGCGCCTCGGCCCGGCGGCCGCTCAGGGAGCTGCGGTTTTGTTCCTCGGCCATCAGCCGAGGCTAGCAGTGGATCAAGTGGCGCCGCTCTGCTAGCGTGCCGGGGGAGCAATACGTTCCGTTCCGTTTAACCGACGGGGGCCAGAATTGCTGACCGACATCGATCTGGCGCATCTGCGCCGCTGCGTCGAGCTGGCGCGCGAGGCGCTCGACGCGGGCGACGACCCGTTCGGGTCCGTGCTGGTCGGACCCGAGGGAGAGGTGCTGCGCGAGGAACGCAACCGCGCCGGCGCCGGGGACGAGACCCGGCACCCGGAGTTCGACCTGGCCCGGTGGGCAGCCACGGAGGTGCCCGCGGCGACCCGGCCCGGCTGCACCGTCTACACCTCGGGTGAGCACTGCCCGATGTGCGCGGCGGCCCACGCGTGGGTCGGGCTCGGCCGCATCGTCTATGCGGTCTCGTCGGCTCAGCTCACCGAGTGGCGCACCGGCTGGGGGCTCGCTCCCGGACCCGTACGCGTGCTCCCCGTCGAAGCGGTCACCACGGGCGTCCTGGTCGCCGGGCCGGCCGACGACCTGCTCGACGTCATGCGCGAGCTGCACCACCGGGCCGCGATGAGGAGTGCGACGGCATGACGGTCCGCCAGCTCCGCCTCGTGGTGCACGCGGAGGACTACGAGCAGGCGGTGACCTTCTTCCGCGACGCACTCGGGATGCCGGTCGCGGAGTCCTACTCCGGTGGCGGCGGCGCCGAGGTGACCATCCTGGACGCGGGCCGGGCCACCCTGGAGCTGTCGAACACCGCGCAGATCGAGCTCATCGACCGGGTCGAGGTCGGGCGACGGGTCGCACCCCGGTTCCGGCTGGCGCTCGAGGTCGAGGACTGCGAGTCGGCCACCCGCACCGCCGTCGCCGCCGGGGCCACGCCGGTCGCGCCACCGACGCGTACGCCGTGGGACTCGCTCAATGCCCGGATGGACGCGCCCGGGACGATCCACCTGACCCTGTTCGAGGAGCCGACGGACCCGGGTCCCGCTTGAGGGGGGCCGGTGACAGCTGTCATCCATGTCCGCGTCCTGGGCACCCTGGAGATCCGGCGGGACGGCGCGCTCGTCGTCGTCTCCGCGGCGAAGCTCCGGATCATCCTGGCCTCGCTGGTGCTGCACGCGGGCCGCGTCGTGCCGGTCAGCGCCCTGATCGACCGGCTGTGGGACCACGAGCCACCGGCTGAGGCGCGCGCGGCCCTGCAGACGTACGTCGCCCGGCTGCGCCGGCAGTTGGGCGCGGACGTCGCCATCCACACGCGCAGCGGCGGGTACGTCATCGAACTGCCACCGGGCTCCTGCGACCGGCAAGAGCTCGACGAGTTGCTGGAGAGCGCACGGACGGCCCTGGATCGCGGCGACCGGGCCGCCGCGCTCGAGTCGTTGCGGGCGGCGAACGCGCTGTGGTGTGGTCCGATCCTGTCCGACGTGGAGTCGGCGGTCCTGCATCGCGAGGAGGTGCCGCAGCTTCAGGAGCGGTGCCTCGAGGTGGCCGAACGCCGGTTCGCGCTGGAACTGGCACTCGGGCATCACCGGGCGGTCGTCGAGGAGCTGCGAGCGCTCGTCGGGGCGTACCCGTTCCAGGAAGGTTTGCGGGCCCTGCTGATGCAGGCGCTCTACCGGTCGGGCCGGCAGGCCGAGGCCCTGAAGGTCTACCGCGACGTCGCGGCGCTGCTGCGCACCGAGCTGGGTCTGGATCCGGGCCCCGAGCTGCGCGCTGTGCACCAGGCGATCCTGCTCGGTGAATCGGTCGACGCCTCCGACCGGGCCGCGCCGGGCCCGGCAACACTGTGCCAGCTGCCGCCGGCGATCGGCGACTTCGTCGGCCGGGCCGACCAGGCGGCGACGATCGCCGGCTCGCTGGCCACCGGCGGCGAGCCGGCCCGGATGCCGATCGTGGTGGTGTGCGGGGTGGCCGGTGTGGGCAAGTCCGCGCTCGCCGTGCAGGTAGCGCACCGCGTACGGGACCGTTTCCCGGACGGTCAGCTCTATGTCAACCTCGGCGGTGGCGGCGCGGCCCCCCGGGATGTCTGCGAGGTTCTCGGCGAGCTGCTGTACGCGCTCGGACTGTTCCCGGACGCTCAGCCGCGCTCGGCACCGGCGCGGGCGGCGACGTTCCGGGCGCGGGTGGCCGACCGCCGGGTCCTGATCGTGCTCGACGACGCCGCCGGGGCCGGACAGGTGGCACCGCTGCTGCCCGGAACCGCCGGCTCAGCCGTCCTCATCACCAGCCGGCGGTCACTGCACGAGCTGCCCGCCGCCGAGCACCACCGCCTGCGGCCGTTCTCGGTGGCGGAAGGGGTGTCGCTGCTCGCCGAGATCCTCGATCCGGACCGCGTCGCCGCCGAGCGGCCGGCAGCGGAGGAACTGGTGGATCTGTGCGGCCGCCTCCCCCTCGCGGTGCGCATCATCGGCGCCCGGCTGCAGCCCCGGCCCACCCTGCACCTGAGCGCGCTGGCGGATCGGCTGCGCGACGAGCGCCGGCGCCTCGACGAGCTGACCGTGGGCGAGCTGGCGGTCCGCTCCGAACTGGCGGTCGGCTACGGCGGGCTGGCCGCCCCCGTCCAGCTGGCGCTGCGCCGGATGGGTCTGCTGCCCGCCGAGCCCTTCGCCGCCTGGACCCTCGGCGCGGTCCTCGACGGCGGCGACGGCGAACGCGCCGCCGAGCAGCTCATGGCGGCCGGGCTGCTGGACCCGGTCGGCCTGGACCCGACCGGCCAGCTGCGGTACCGGCCGCACGACCTGGTCGCACTGTTCGCCCGGGAGCTGGCCTGCGGCGAGGACCGGGAGGTGACCCGGGACGCGTACCGGCGGCTGCTGGACACGTTCCTGGTTCTGGCGCACGACGTGCACGTGCGGGTGGACCGCAAGGACGGGCTGCCGCCCGACCCGCTGCCGGACAGCATCGCCGCGGCACCGGTGGACCTCGCCGCCCTCACCGCCGACCCGGGCGCGTGGCTGCAGACCGAGCGGGCTCAACTGCTGTACGCCATCACGCAGGCGTGCGTGCTGGGCAGCTACGACAAGGCAGCGCTGCTGGCCGACCTGACCATCCCGCCGCTGTCCGTCCGCGGCGGCTACGACCAGATCGTCCAGGCCCGGGCGGCCGTCCGGGACGCCGCCCGGGCGGCCGGGGACGAGCGGGTGGCCAGCCGCCAGGCCAGCAGCCGGGCGGATGTCCTGCTGTCGCTCTGCCTCGACGAGGCCGCCGCGGAGTTCGAGGGATCGGTCGCCGTGTTCCGCCGCCTGGGACTGCGCCACGAACTCGTCCACAGCCTCACCGGCCTCGCGTTCGCCCGGATGTTCCAGGGGCGGCCGGCCCTCGCGCACGCGGAGGAGGCGACCGCGATCGCGTACGCGACCGGCGACCCGGACGACATCGTGCTGGCGCTGCGCACCCACGCCGACACACTGGTCCTGCAGGACCGGCCGGCCGAGGCGCTGCCGCTGCTGGAGCGGGCGCTGGCCCACACGCAGGCTCTGTGGAACAACGACAGCCATCGCGCCCTGCTGGTCCGCAAGCTGGACTGCGCGATCACCCTCGGGCGGCTGGACCTGGCCGACGCGACGTACGCCCAGGCCCGCGAGGTGACCGACGCGGTCAACAACGCCCACGGCATCGGGTGGCTGCTCGTGCACCACAGCCGGTTGCGGCGCGCGCGCGGCGACCTGCCCGCCGCCATGAGGGAGGCGCGCGAGGCGTTACGGCGCATGGTCGAGGCGGGCGACCCCCGCGGGGTGTTCCTGGCCAATCTGCGGTTGGCCGAAGCACTGCTGGCCGGCGGGGACTCCCCCGGCGCCGCCGCCGTGCTGCGCACTCTGCTGTCCACGTCGGACGTGGCGTCGGTTCCCCTGCTCCGGGCGAAGGCGGAGGCCCTGCTCGGGCAGGCGTCGTCAGCCGGCCCCGACGACGATGTCGCAGGTGGCGCCGGGTGACAGGAACGCGGTGAGGCATTCGGCCTCGGCCAGCAGGGACTCGCGCTCGGCGTACGGGATCGGGATGAAGGGGTTGATCCGCAGAACCCGGCGGTGGAGCTGCCAGGTCCCCTGCCACCGGCCGTCGATGAGGACCGTGCCGGTGGAGCCGGCACGTCCCCATCGGGAAGTGCCGGCCGCGCTCGTGCTCGGTCCAGTGCGCGCCGGCCGGCGCCGGGATCAGCTTGCGGACCGTCTCGTCCGAGCCGAAGACCGCGAACCCCTGCGGTACGCCGGGCGGACTGCCCCACTCCGACGAGTGCGCCTGGTCGTAGAGGGTGTGCGCGGCACCGGCCCCGGAGCCGGTGAACCAGTACAGGCTGACCGTGGTGAGCAGCTGGTCCCGGTCGATCGGCAGGTCGGTCCACTCCTCGAACTTCTCGGCGATCCAGGCGAGCTGGAGCACCGGTGAGTCGGTCAGGCCGTACCCGATGGTCTGCGGGCGGCTGTTCATGATCGAGAGATAGCCGGAGCCCTCCGTCGGGAACGCGTCCATCCGGTCCTTGATGAGCTTGTCGGCCGGGTCGTCCGGGTCGAGCCGCCCGGCCATACCCGGGATGAACGTCGCGGTCGCGGCGGCCGTCCACGGGTCCGTCACGACGTGCAGGCCGAGCACGTGCTCGCCGACGAGGCCGGCCAGCAGGCCCGAGATGCCGGCCCCGACATCACCGCCGTGGACGCCGTAGCGCGGGTAGCCGAGCCGCCGCATCAGCTCGGCCCAGGCCCGGGCGGTGCGGGCCATGGTCCAGCCGGTGCCGGCCAGCGGGGTGGAGAACGCGTAGCCCGGCAGCGACGGGATCACCAGGTGGAAGTCCTCCGCGAGCGGCCCGATCAGCGCGAGGAACGCGGCGACGCTGCTCGGGTAGCCGTGCGTGATCAGCAGTGGGGTGGCGTCGGCCCGCTCCGACCGGACGTGCAGGAAGTGGATGCGCTGGCCGTCGATCTCCGTGGTGAACTGCGGGAACGCGTTGAGCCGGGCCTCCTGGGCCCGCCAGTCGAACCCGCCGCGCCAGTGGTCGGCGAGCTCGCGGAGGCGGCCCAGGGGGATGCCGCGGGTCCACCCGGTACCGGGGAGCTCGGCGGGCCAGCGCGCGGCGGCCAGCCGGCGGTGCAGTTCGTCGAGGTCGGCGTCAGGGATCGCGACCAGCGCCGAGCTGGCCGGCCGGCTCGGCGTCACCACCCGTACGGTGCGCAACGACGTGGAACGACTGCGGGCGCTGGGATATCCGGTGAACGCCCGGCCGGGAGTGGCCGGCGGTCACCGGCTGGGTTCCGGTGGGGCGCTGCCCCCGCTGCTGCTCGACGACGACGAGGTGGTCGCGGTCGCGGTGGGGTTGCGTACGGCCGCGAGCGTCACCGGGATCGGGGAGACGTCGGTGCGCGCCCTGGCCAAGCTCCACCAGATCCTGCCGTCGCGGCTCCGGCACCGGATCAGCGCCTTCCAGGCCGCGACGGTGGCGA
Organism: Actinoplanes sp. NPDC004185; assembly: GCF_053603475.1. NCBI lineage: Bacteria > Bacillati > Actinomycetota > Actinomycetes > Micromonosporales > Micromonosporaceae > Actinoplanes > Actinoplanes sp. NPDC004185. The sequence goes on from NZ_JBSGFR010000029.1 coordinate 28,021, forward strand.
TGCCGTCCTCGGGTCCCGTTGTCGACCCGGACGTGCTGACCACCATCGCCGGCGCCTGCCGGGACCATCACCGGCTGGCCTTCGACTACCGGACGCACGCGGGGTCCGCGGCGCGGCGGTCGGTGGAGCCCTATCGGCTGGTCCACCACCGGGGCCGGTGGTATCTGGTGGCCTGGGATTTGGACCGCGACGACTGGCGCACGTTCCGGGTGGACCGGATGGACCCCCGTACGCCGGCCGGGCCACGCTTCACGCCGCGGTCGCTGCCGCCCGACCAGGTGCTCATGGGCCCGGATCTCCCGCGGGGTGGGCGAGGCGACCTGGCGGTACCGCGCTCGCGTGGTCGTCGAGGCGTCGGCGGAGCACGTCCGCAGCCGCCTGCCCATCCCGGTGGACGTGGAGGAGCTCGGCGTCCAGCGGTGCGCCTTCTCCCCGGGCGCGGACAACCCCGAGATGCTCGCGCTGTATCTGGGCCTGCTCGACGCCGACTTCACGGTGACCGACGCGCCCGAACTGGTGGCTGTCCTGAGCAAGCCGGCCGGGCGCTACCAGCGTGCCGCGGCCGCCGGCTAGGTCATCCGGGCGGCGAGGATCAGGTACACAGCCGCGGTCCACGTGTACGCCCGATCGCGCAGCCCGGCCCCCGTACCGGCGTCGAAGTTCTCCGCGAAGCCCGACGTCTCGCACAGCGCGCGGAAGCGGCTGCTGATGTCGTCGGCCAGCTCGTCGTGCCCCGCCCGCCGCAGGCCGTCCTCGATCAGCATGGTGGCGGGAGCCCAGATGGGGCCGCGCCAGTATCCGTCCGCGGCGTACCGGGGCGAGTCGAGCGGCTCGGTGGCCAGTCCGTGCGGAGTGAGGTGGGCCTTGAGGCCCGCGGCCAGGGCCGCGCGGATCTCCGCCGGCAGGTCGGCGCCGAGGGCGATGGGCATGAGCGCGAGCAGGCTGGTGCTGCTGGAGGTTTCACCGGTACGGGGATCACGGGCCAGGAACCGGCTGCCGTCCCACAGGGTCGACAGCAACGCGGTCTGCAGCTGCTCCGCGGTGGCCGTCCAGTGCTCCGCCGCCCCGGCGTCATCGAGCTCGGTGGCGAGGGTGCTCAGCTCCCGCAACTGGATGATCAGGAACGCCGTGAGGTCGGCGGTCTCCAGCACGCGGCCCGCGTCGAACGTGGTCGCGTTGTCCCAGCCGCTGTCGTTGCCGTGCTGGTAGTGCGGCAGCGGATGGCCGGGCACCCGGCGCTGGGTGAGCCAGAACGTGGTCCAGTGGCTCAGCCGCCGGTAGGTCTGCGCCAGCTGCTCCCGGTCGAGCGGCTCGGGCAGCTCCTGCCGCAGGCGGCGCAACGCCCAGCCGTGGATGGGCGGTTTGACGAAGTTGTACAGCACCTCGGAGTGGGTCACCGAGTCCGGCAGCGCACCGGTCGGATCCTGGTGGTCGAACGGGATGTGGAACTGGTCCCAGGCCAGCCCGGGGTCGCCGGCAGCCAGCGCGAGCGCGGTGAAGCAGTGGTCCCAGCTCCACACCTTGTCCATCCAGTGCTTCGACATCAGCACGGCCGGGCGGCCGAGGAACCCGCCGGGCGCCACGGTGGCCGACCACAACACGTACGTCGCGAGTTCGGCGGCCGGGGTGCGGGCGTCGCGCCACGGGGCGACGGCCTCGACGTACCGGCCGAACCTGTCAGCGGTGTCGCGGGCCACCTCGTCGAAGGTCGCGGCCGGGCGGTAGGGGTCGCGGCTGGTCGCGTACTCCTCGATGGCCAGCTCCCAGGCCGGGCCGCCGGGCAGGTCCAGGTGCCGGTCGCCGGTGCCGAGCAGCTCGGCGCCGGCGACGGCCGGGTCGCCGGAGAGCACCGTGATCCGGTACCGGTGGCCGGTGGCATAGGAGGTGAACACGTACGCGCCGTCCCGCGGATCGCGGTACAGGTAGGTGCCGGAGAACGGCGTCAGGGACGCTGCCGCGACCGCGATGCGCAGGCCCAGCCCGGTGCCGCGCACCCTGATCGTGTCGGCGTTCTCGTAGACCAGGTCGACGTGGCCGGACGGATGTTCCCAGCGCAGCCGGGACGGGGTGGCCGAGACCGGCGCGTCGACGCGCTCCCCCGCGCTCATGGCCTCGAACCGCAGCACCGCGTGCATCCCGGACCGGTGGGAGACCAGGTGCAGGTCTTCGGCGTATGTCGTCTCGGCGATGACCGGGGAGATGTCGAACCAGGACTCCCGGTGGCTGAACGGGATGTCCCGGACGGAAAAGGTGGTGACCACGGACATAAGAGCCTTTCGCCGGTGTTCGCTCAGTCTTTGACCGCACCGGCGGTGACGCCGGCGGCCACATAACGCTGAGCCAGGATGAGCAGCACGGTGGCGGGAACGGAGGCGACCACCGCGGTGGCCATGATCGCGTTCCATTGCTGGTTGTTGTTGCCGATGTAGTGGTAGATGCCGAGCGTGATGGGCTGATGGGTGCCGCCGCCGTCGAGGGTCGCGGCGAACACGAAGTCCGACCAGGCCCACAGGAAGGCGAACAGGCTCACGGTGACGGTCGCGTTGCGGCTGACCGGCAGGATCACCGAGCGGAACGTGCGCCACCGGGAGGCCCCGTCGATCATCGCGGCGTCGGTGAGCTCGGCCGGGATGCCGGCCATGAAGGCGGCGAAGATGAGCACCCCGAACGGGACGGCGATGGTCGAGTCGGCCAGGATCAGCCCCGCGACCGAGTTCAGCACGCCGGCGCGCAGGTAGATGGCGTAGAAGCCCATCGCCATGATGATGCCGGGGATCATCTGGGCGATCAGCAGGACGAAGCTGAGCGCACCGCCGCCCCGGGGACGCAGCTTGGCCAGCGAGTATCCGGCCGGCGCGGACAACGCGAGCGTCACGGCCACCGTGCCCGACCCGATCAGCAGGCTGGTGCCCAGGTACGGCAGCTGCTGGTCCAGGACCGCGCGGTAGCCCTCCAGAGTGCCGCCGAACGGGAACAGGTGCGGCGGGTCGGCGCGCATGTCGATGTCCCGGGTGAAGGACACGTTGATCATCCAGTAGACCGGGAACAGCATGACGGCGGTCAGCCCGAGGCCGGCGACCGTCTTCAGTGCTCTGCTCATGCCGCCTGCCTGCGTTGCATCCGGATGTGAATCAGGCCGCACACCAGCGCCATCACGATCAGCAGGTTGCCGACCGCCGCGCCCGGGCCGAACCGGGGCAGCGCGCTGCCGAAGCCCAGCCGGTACGACCAGGTGGCGAAGGTGGCGGAGGCGTCGGCCGGACCACCCCGGGTCATGATCCAGATGATGTCGAAGACCTTCAGCGTGTAGACGAGGCCGAGCAGGATCGTGATGGCCGAGACGGGACGCAGCAGCGGGAACGTGACCCGCCAGAAGCGCTGCCAGCCGGAGGCGCCGTCCAGCGCGGCGGCCTCGTGGATCTCGGCCGGGACCGCCTGCAGACCGCTGTAGAGCACCACCAGGTTGAACGGGACACCGATCCAGATGTTGGCGATGATCACGCTGACCAGCGCCCACCGCGGGTCGGTCAGCCAGTTCACCGGTTCGGCCCCGGCCACCCCCAGGGCGGCGTTGACGATCCCGGAATCGCTGTTGAGCATCCAGGACCAGCTCGAGGCCGAGACGATCAACGGCAACAGCCACGGTACGAGGAACAGGGCGCGCAGCGTCGCGGAAAGCGGGAAGTGCTGGCGGAAGAACAGGGCCAGCGCCATGCCGATCGAGAACTGGAACACCAGGCACACGACGGTGAAGACGACAGTGTGCGTCAGCGCGGGCAGGAACGTCGGGTCGGCCGCCACCGTGCGGTAGTTGTCCAGCCCGCTGAAGGGCGCCCCGCCCTGCACGAAGGACCGCACGGTGTAGGCGCGCAGGCTCAGATCGAGGTTGCGGTAGAGCGGGTAGGCGTAGAACGCCCCGAGGTAGATCACGACCGGCGCGGCGAACGCCCACGCCCACCACTGCTCCGCCCTGCCCCGGCGCCATGTCACTTGGTGGCCGTGGTAGCGGTGGCCTGGGCCGCCTTCAGCGCGTCCTGCGGGGACTTGCTCCCGCTCAGTGCGGCCTGGAACGCGCCCCACATCGGCTCGGAGATCTTCGGGTACTTCGTGCCGAGGTTGTCGCTCGTGCGGCCCTTGGCCGCGTTGACCGCCTCGACCCAGACCTTCAGCTGCGGGGTCTGGCTGACCTGCTTGTCCTGCACGGCGCTGGTGGCCCCGATGTAGGACAGCGTGGTGTCCGTGGTGTACGCGTTCTCGGCGCTGGTCAGGCAGGCGATGAGCTTGGCCGCGACGGCGTACCGGCCGGTGTCGTTCTGCACGGGTGCGGTGACGAACTCGCCGCCGGTGGGCGCCGGTGCGGTTCCGCCCGCGCTGGACGGGATGGGGATGATCCCGTACGCGAAGCCGGCCTTCTCGGCGTTGGCCAGCTGCCACGTGCCGTTCTCGGCGAAGGCGTAGTCGCCACTGGCGAACTCCTGCCAGCTGGTGGTCTGGGTGTTGTTGATGACGGAGTTGGGGGCGTAGCCCTGCTTCAGCCAGCCGGTCCAGAGGGTGAGGGCGGCGACGGCCTGCGGCGAGTCCAGCTGGGTCAGGTTCGCGCCGGAGCCCCAGAACCAGGGCAGGAACTGGAAGCTGCCCTCCTCGGTGCCGATGGCCGAGAACGTGATGCCCTTCTTGCCGGCCGCCTTGACCTTCTGCAGCGCCGCGGTCAGTCCGGCCCAGTCCTTGATCGTGGCCGGGTCGACCTTCGCCGCGTCCAGGACCTTCTTGTTGTAGTACAGGGCGAGGGTGTTGGCCCCGATCGGCATCCCGTACGTCTGGCCGCCGACCTGCCCGGCGGCCAGCAGATTGGGCTCGGCCGCCGAAGTGTCGATCCTGGTGTCCGCCGTGGTGGTCAGCACGCCCGCCTCGGCCAGCGTCGACACCACCGGGTTGTCGACGATCAGGACGTCCGGCGAGTTGCCCTGCTGCGCGGCCAGCAGCGCCTTGTTGGTCAGGTCGGTGGTGTCCAGACCGGTGCGCTTGATCGTCACGCCGGCGCCGGTGCCGCAGGCCGTCAGCAGCTTCACCCAGTCCGACGCGGTGTCGAACTGCGGGTAGGGGTCCCAGATCGTGTACTCCTTCGCCGACGCGCCGGACGACGGGGAGCCGGAGTCGGAGCAGGCGCCGGCGAGCGCGGTCAGGGTCAGGGCGAGCAACGCGCAGCCGGCGGCCCGGCGGCTGAGGGGCGAGGTTCTCATGTCGGACAACTCCTGAATGCGGCAACGGGAAGCGACAGGCATTCGAATCGGTTCGACTACTCGGTTCGCCGAACAGTAGGACTCCGTTGCGGCACGGTCAACACCTCCGCGGGGCGGTATTGTCGCTTTCTGAACCATCCAGGCCATCGCCTCGGCATCCTATTGACATCGCTGGATGTCGCTGCCTAGCGTCAGCCGCGAACCGATTCGACAGCGATAGGATCAAGTGCTCATGAACATCGGGGAGATCGCGCGACGGGCCGGGGTGTCCCGCAGCACCGTGTCGTACGCGCTGAGCGGGCGCCGATCGGTGAGCACGGAGACCAAGCAGCGGATCCAGGCCGTCATCGACGAGCTCGGTTACCGGCCCAACGCCGCCGCCCGGGCCCTCAAGGAGGGCCGGACCCGTACCCTCGGGCTGGTCATCCCGCCGGCCAGCCTGCGCCTGACCGACATGCAGCTCGGCTTCGTCGCCAGCGTCGTCGAGGCCGCGGCCCACGCCGACCTGGACGTGCTGCTGTCGCCGTCCGGCGGCGACCACGACCGCTCGTTCGAACGCCTGATCTCCGGCCGCCGGGTCGACGGGGTCATCCTCATGGAGATCCGGCTGGAGGACGAACGCGTCACCACGCTCCAGCAGCGAGGGCTCCCGTTCGTCACCATCGGCCACACCGCCCACCCGCACGGCACCTGCTGGGTCGACGTCGACTACGCCGCGCTCGTGGCCCGCTGCGTGCACCACCTGGCCGACCTCGGCCACCGCACCATCGCCCTGCTCAACCGGTCGGCCGAACTGGTCGCCGCCGGGTACGGCCCGGCCCACCGGGCCCAGGCGGGCTTCGCCGAGGCCGTCCGGCAGCGCGGCCTGACCGGGATCGAGCAGCCGTGCGCCGACGACCCGGCCGCCGGCGAGGAATGGTTCGAGCAGCTGCGCGAACGCCACCCGGAAGTCACCGCCGTCACGACCATCAACGAGGCGGCCCTGCCCGGCCTCCAGCGCGGCATCGAGCGACTGAACGTCGCCGTCCCGCGGGATCTGTCCATCGCCGGGGTCGCCGCCCGGCACTGGGCCGAGGGCTTCCGCCCCCAGCTCACCGCCGCTGACGTCCCCACCCTCGAGATGGGCTCGCACGCCGTCGAACTGCTGCTCGAACGGATCGCCGCGCCCGGCAGCCCGCCGCGTCACCTGCTGCTCGCGCCGCCCATCTCGCTGCGTGACAGCACCGGACCCGCCCGCACCAGCTGAACCGTCCGCTCCCCCGGGACGAGCCGCCGGCTCCTCCCGTGATCCCTGCTGCCCTTCTCCCCTCGGAGGCACCGTGAGACCCGCATCCCCTGCGCGTACCCGCATCGGCCGGATCCTGGCCGGTGCGCTGGCCGCCGCCGGCGTTCTCGCCGCACCGGCCCCGGCCCGCGCCGACGACCAGAGCATCAGCGTGAACTTCGCCGCCACCGGGAGCGCGCCGACCTACCGGGCGTCCGGCTGGATCTACGGCATGACCGAGAACGGCGCCGCACCCCCCGACCACTTCTTCACCGACATCAAGTACCAGGCCATGCGGGCCGGCGGCGCTCAGCTGCCGGGCAGCGGATGGGTCGGCGGCGCGTACGACCGCCGGTGGAACGCCACCCGGGCACAGATGCTGCGCACCCGGGCCCTGGGCGGCACGTTCGTCCTGCTCCCGCACGACCTGTGGGGTGCCGACGGCGCCGCCATCTCCCGCTTCCCCGGCGACAACGGTGACTGGTCCGACTACAACGCCTTCCTCACCCGGGTGATCAACGACGTGAAGGCCACCGGCGTCCCGGTCGAGTGGGACATCTGGAACGAACCCAACATCACCCTGTTCTGGAACCGGCCGCAGGCGCAGTACCTGGAGCTGTGGCGGCGCACCTACCAGCGGCTGCGGGCCGAGATGCCGGGCACCCTGATCGTCGGCCCGAGCCTGGCCGGGGTCCCCACGACCAACGGCGCCTGGTGGAACCAGTACCTGGACTACGTCAAGGCCAACAACGCGGTGCCGGACATCATCAGCTGGCACGCCCTGCCCAGCGACCCGGTGGCCAACGTCGCCGCGGCCGACACCACTCTCGGCTCGCGCGGCATACCGCACAGCCGGCCGTACCAGATCAACGAGTACGGCGCGTCGGACGAACAGAACCCCGGCGACGGCGCCTGGTACATCACCCGGCTCGAACGCGCGGGGGCCGACGGCCTGCGGGCCAACTGGGCCAGCGGCGGCAACCTGCACAACGACCTGGGCAACCTGCTCGTCCACAACTCCGCCGGCCAGTACCAGCCCAAGGGCGAGTGGTGGGTCTACCGCTTCTACGCCGCGCAGACCGGCACCGCCGTCGCCACCACACCGTCCGCCGGCTACGACGCGTACGCCACCAAGGCGGGCGGCAACGCCAAGGTGCTCGTCGGCGGCGGCCGGACGACCGGAGCCGTCACCGTGAACCTGCAGAGCCTGAACGCCACCAGCGGCGTCGTGGTCAACAACCAGGTCCGCGTCCAGGTCCAGCGCATCCCGCACAACAACGGCGGCGCGGTCGCCGGCCCGACCACCGTGCAGGACCGGGTCGTCACCCTCACCAACAACGCGACGGCGGTGACGATCGCCAACAACACCGTCACCGACGCGTACACGATCACCGTGCTGCCGCCGACCGACACCACGTTCCGGACTGTCGCCGTGGCGCAACACAGCGGGCAGTGCCTGGACAACACCGACCTGCGTACCACCGACGGCAACCAGCAGCAGCAGTTTCCGTGCGAGGGAGGCGACCAGCAGCAGTGGGTCTTCACCCCGGTGGCCGGCGTCGCGGACACGTACACCGTCGTCAACCAGCAGAGCGGCAAATGCCTTGACGTCAGCGGCGTGTCAACCGCCGACGGGGCCGCCGTGCAGCAGTGGACCTGCCTCAGCGGCGGGCTGAACCAGCAGTTCACCCTGCGGCGGGTGAGCTACGCGGGCAACGACGCGCACGACTATCAGCTCGTGGTCCGGCACAGCGGCAAGTGCGTGGACGTCAGCGGTGTGTCCACCGCGGCGCGTGCCGTCGTCCACCAGTGGACCTGCAAGCCCGTGGGGCAGGCGAGCCCGCTCAACCAGACCTGGCGGCTGCTCGGCCGGTAGCCCCGTCGCTCGTCGCCGCCGGGCCGGCGGACGCTCCCCGGAGCGGTCCGCGCGGGCCGGCGGCACAGGCGCGCCTCAGGAACGTGCGGCTCCATCCAGGAGGTCGGGGAAGGTTCCGAACGGCCCGACCGGGCCGCTGGACATCGTCAGCTGGAGGACCCCGGTGGGGATCTTCGGGAACGGCGGTTGCGAAGGTGGTCCGGCGGTCATGCCCAGGGTGATGTGCGGGCGGTAGTCCCGGTCCACCAAGCCCAACGGCGGATGGCCGAGGCCCAGGAACTCCTGGTGCAAGGCGTCCAGCTCCGGACTCCGCACCATCTCCAGGCCGAAGTAGTAGCCGCCGGCCGGGACGTAGTAGTCGCCGGGAGGAACCACCGAGTACAGCAGGCCGATGATGGTCGCCGGGAAGATCCGGCCCCGATGGGATGCGGTCGCCGCGACGACCCCGTCCGTCTGGTCTTCGGCGCAGTCCATGTGCAGGACCGAGAGATGCGGGGGTGCTTCCTCCCCGAGCAGCATGAGCGGCTCGTGACCGTCCCCGATCAGGTGCGACAGCTCGATCAGCGACCGCGAGGTTTCCGCGTCCGGCCGCAGCACCACTCCGTAAGCCACAAGATCACGCCCTTCCCCTCTGGGCACCGAAACGACCATTGTGACAGCGGTACGGGAGGCCACGATCAACCTCGTGGACTGGCAGCACGCCAACGACGGCAGAATCGGCTTCACTGCCGGTCCGGCCCTGCGGTGCAGTGTTTCGACGGAGGCCTACGTCGAGGCGGTGCACACGCTCGACCGCGAGCTGATGACCGCCATGCACCAGCGGATCCAGGAGCTTCGACGCCGCGGCGGACCACCCGGCGTCGATCTTGACCTCGACACGCTGTCGCAGGAACACCAGGACCGTGCACAGTGGCTCACCAGGGCCCTCGACCGCACACCGGCGACCGACTGGGCCGCTGTTCGTCAAGGCGCCCGCCACCTCGTCGGTCGTTGACTCAGGGCGCGTACGCGGTCACCGTCGACCCGGTCCGGCCGTACAGCCGGCCGTTGGCCACCATCGGTGCGTCCTGCAGTGCCGAGGTTGTCGCGTCCAGCGTGATCGGTTTTCCGGTACGCGTCTCGAACGCCGCCAGCGGGTGACCGGTGTCCCGCCAGCCGTACACCACTCCCCCGCCGATCGCGAACGTGATGGGGGCGTCCTCGGCGAAGGTGGCGGTCCAGACCCTGTGGCCGTCCTTCGCGTCGACGGCGATCAGCTCGTTCGCGAAGGTGTGCAGGTAGATCCGCTCGCCGTCGGTGGCGAAGCCGGAGGTCGCGCCGTGGCTCGGGAAGGTCTTCCGCACGACGCCGGTGGCCGCGTCGACGCTGCGGATCAGCCCGTCCGGGTCGCACCGCATGTAGAACGTCGCGCCGTCGGGTGACGCGCCGATCGGGGTGTGACAACCCGCGCCGGCCGGCCACACCGCTTTGCCGGTCGTGATGTCGATCGCGGTGGTCGAGTCGTCGCCGGCCACCAGGATCCTGCCGCCGGCGGCCACCGTCTCGCCGGCGATCGAGCCCTGCCGCGCCCACACCCGCGAGCCGTCGGCGATGCGGTACGCCCGGATGCCGTACTTGCTGATCGGCGCGTCCCACACGCCTCCGACCACGATGCCCTTGTCGACGAGCACGCCGTACATGGTCTCCGGGATCCGCTTGTTGTAGAGGACCTTGCCGGTGGTCACGTCGTGGGCGGTCAGGAAGGTCTTGCCGGACCGGCAGTCCCGGGACTGGGCGACGAGCCTGCTCCCCACGATCGCGGCGAGGCTGATGCTCGTCTTCCGGGTGGTGGCCGGCGTCCGCCAGACCAGTGCGCCCGTGGTCGCGTCATGACCGCTGATCCGGTACGCCGCCGCGGTGATCAGCCGATTCGCGCCGACCAGGGGCGCGGCCGGGGCAGCGCACTTCGCGGTGGCCAGCGGGACGTTCCAGCGCGGCTTGACCTTGCCCGCGGTGGCCGGAGTCAGCCGGGTCTCGCCCGGGTTGTAGTAGTCGCCGGTCGCGTGGGCCGCGGCCTGTCCCCAGGCGTCGGGGGTCGTCGCGGCGGCCGGATCCGATACCGGGAGCTGGCCGGCGGCGCTGATCGCGGCGATCACAGCGACCGCCAGGTAACGACGTTTCACGACATCTCCTCGGCCCGGGACAAGAAGATCACCGTAGGAGAAATGTCCCGGATGGACGGCTTCCCGGCGCCTCGCTCACCCGGTCGAGCGACCTCCGACTCTCCGGAAGTTTCGGGACATCAAGATCCACCATCAGCAACTTCTGATTGACAGCTCCCGATATTTGACTGAGGCTTACCGGGTCGAAACAAGGAGGAAACCTCGTGAGTAGCGTATCTGGACGGGCCGGAAGTAGACCGAAACTTGCGGCGATGGGCGCGGCGGTTCTTCTGGTCGGTGGCGTCGTGACCGTGCAGTCCACCGGCACTGCTGAGGCAGCCGCCGGCACCCTGCGGGCCGCCGCCGCCGAGGCCGGCCTGTTCTTCGGCGCCGCCGCGGGTCCCGGCAAACTGAACTCCTTCTTCTCCAGCGAGTTCGGCCAGCTCACCCCCGAGAACGACATGAAGCCGGACGCCATCGCCAACGCGAACGGCACGCTGCGCAACACCGGCAACGCGGACACGCTGGTCAACTTCGCGCAGTCCAACAACATGGTGGTACGCGGCCACACCATGGTCTGGTACTCGCAGGCCGGGCAGTTGCAGGGCGCCAACCAGTCGACGCTGAACACGTACATCGGCAACGCGCTGACCCGCTGGGGCAGCAAGATCGCCTACTGGGACGTCGTGAACGAGTCGCTGGCCGACAACAACGCCGGGACGCGCCGCGGCCAGTGGCCGCACACCCTGGACCGCGACGCCAACGGCGACGGCGACTACTTCGACGCGACCGACACCGACTACATCCGGGACTCCTTCACCCGGGCCAAGCAGGTCGTCCAGCAGAACGGGCTGAGCACGAAGCTCTGCATCAACGACTACGACGTCGAGGGCCTGACGGTCCAGGGCGGCGGGCGCAACAGGAAGTCCGACGCGCTGTACGACATCGTCCGGGCGTACACCCAGGGGTCGAGCAAGCTGATCGACTGCGTCGGGTTCCAGAGCCACTTCAACGACAACCCGAACAGCATCATCACCGCCGACCTGCAGGCCAACATCCAGCGCTTCGCCGACCTCGGCGTCGAGGTGCACCTCAGCGAGCTGGACATCGACGACGACCTCAGCAACAACGACATCGGCCAGGGACAGGCGGAGAACTACCGCAAAGTCGTGCGGGCCTGCCTGAACGTCGCGCGGTGCACGGGCATCACGGTCTGGGGCATCTCCGACAGCGAGTCGTGGCGCGCCTCCGAGCGTGGCCTGCTGTTCACCGGGAGCAACGGCAACTACCAGAAGAAGGCCGCCTACACGGCCGTCCTCGAAGAGCTCAACAAGGGCCGGGGCACCACCACCCCGCCGAGCTCACCGCCGGTCTCCTCACCGCCGGTCTCGCCGTCGGTGCCCCCGGTCTCGCCGTCGGCCTCGGCCAGCTCGCCCCCGGTCCCGGCCGGATGCACGGCCGCGGTGTCGCTCAACTCCTGGAACGGCGGGTTCGTCGCCACCGTGCGCGTCACCGCCGGATCCGCGCCGATCAACGGCTGGACCGTCGGCCTGACCCTGCCCAGCGGCGCGACCGTGACCAGCGGCTGGAACGCGACCACGGCCGGCACCACCGGCGCCGTGCAGTTCTCCAACGTCGGTTACAACGGGCAGGTCGCCGCCGGACAGTCGGTGGAATTCGGCTTCCAGGGCACCGGCAGCGCCGTCGGCGCCTCGCCCACCTGCACCGCCTCGTGAGCTGATCCGACGCCCGGGCCGCCCTCGAACGGGCCGGCCCGGGCGTCGGCGATCGGGTCGAGCTCGCCCGCGCGACCGGTGACCGCCGGCGTGTCCGGCGGCACGACCCGGCGGGCCCGCTCCACCGGTTACCTCGGTCCTCCGAAAATCGTCATGTCCATGACGGAACGCGCCGGGGGAAGGTATGGACATGACCGGATCGAACGCGCACGAAGCCGTCGCGCGGGCCTTCGAAGCGCAGCGCGAGCGACTGGTCGCCGTGGCCTACCGCATGCTCGGATCCCGGGCCGACGCCGAGGACGCGGTACAGGAGGCCTGGCTGCGGCTGGCCCGCCAGGAGCCGGCCGCGATCGACAACCTCCCCGGCTGGCTGACCACCGTGGTCGGCCGGGTCTGCATCGACGTCCTGCGCTCCCGCAGAGCTCGGCCCGAGGCGCCCTCCGACCAGTTGCCCGAGCTGATCGTGGCCGCGGATCCGGGCGACACGCCCGAGGACACCGCGCTGCTCACCGATTCGGTCGGGTCGGCGCTGATGGTGGTGCTCGACACGCTCCGCCCGGCCGAGCGGCTCGCCTTCGTCCTGCACCACATGTTCGCGGTGCCGTTCCAGGACATCGCCCCGATCGTCGGCCGGTCCCCCGACGCCACGAAGATGCTCGCCCATCGGGCCCGTCGCAAGCTGCAGGACAGGCCCCGTGCCGCCGACGCGCCGAGGAGACAGCGTGCGGTGGTCGACGCGTTCATCGCGGCATCCCGGGACGGCGATTTCGACGGGCTGCTGCGGGTGCTGGACCCCGACGTGACGTGGCGCGCGTACACCGGGCGCGGGGTTGTCGTCAGACGGGGCGCGACCGAGGTCGCGGCCCGGGCCCGGCACGGGGTCAAGGCACAGGTGAGCACCTACCCGGTGCTGGTCAACGGCGAGCCGGGCTTCGTGGTGTCGGACCGCACAGGAAGGCCGCTGGGCGTCATGGCGTGCACGGTGGCCGGCGGTCGCATCATCGAGATGGTGTCCGTCACCGACCCTGAGCGTCTTGCGTCCATGGACCTGCCGGGGTCGGCCGGGGCAGGTTGACGCCGGCGAGCCGGACCGGGTCCGTCACCGACTCCATCTCGGCGATCCGCCCGCCGACGACCGTGCAGGCCATGACGGTGCGCAGCCGGCCGCCGGGCGTCCAGGCCGCGACCCCGAATCCGTCGTTCACCCGCACCCGGCGTGCGGTGCCGCGGGCCCGTCCGGCCCGCTGCACCCTGGCGGCCACCTCCGTGGAACCGCTTCTGACGACCAGGCCGCGTGCCGTGTGCTCCCGCCAGGTCACGTCCGGGTCGAGCACGTGGAGCAGACCCTCGAAGTCGCCCCGGCTCGTCGCGGCCATGAAGGCGTCGACCACGGCGCGCTGCTCCCGGGGATCGGCGGCCGGCCGGGGCGGCGCCTGCACCTTGCGGCGGGCCCGCCAGGCGAGCATCTTGGCGGCGTCACCCGACGTACCGACGATCTCCCCGATCTCCTCGAACGGCACCGCGAAAACGTCGTGCAGCACGAAGGCCAAGCGCTCAGCCGGGCCGAGGGTGTCCAGGACCACCATCAGCGCCAGACCGACCGACTCGGCCACCAGCGCGTCCTGCTCCGGTCCGGCGCCGGGATCCTCGGTCACGACCAGCTCGGGCAGTTCGTCGTCGTAGGGGGCCTCCGGCCGGATCCGGCGTGAGCGCAGCATGTCGACGCAGACCCGGCCGACGACCGTGGTCAGCCAGCCGGCGAGGTTGTCGATGGCGTCCGGTCCCTGGCGGGCCAGCCGCAGCCAGGCCTCCTGCACCGCGTCCTCGGCATCCGTACGGGATCCGAGGATCCGGTGCGCCACGGCCACCAACCGTCCGCGCTGCTGCTCGAACGCGCGGGCCAGGGGCCCGTCCGGACCCGTACCGGTCATGGTCCTCGCCTTCCTCTCGACGGTTCGCGTCATGGACATGACGCGAACCGGGAGGCAGAAGTAACCGACGGAAAAGCCCCCGGGTCACGCACCCGGTGCGGCGAGCCAGTCCTCGAAGGTGGTGGGGGTGATCTCGGCGTCCGGGCCGGGCAGCAGGACATCACCCGCCATCGACTGGTCGAACACGCCGTTGTGCCAGGTCGGCACGAGACGGACCGCCTTGCCCTGGGCCGTGTGCGTGCGCCGGGCCATGTCGACCAGGTCCTGGGTGTCGGGGCCGGCGATGTCACGGTGCCTTCCCTGCGGCTGTCCGACGGCGACCCGCGCCAGCACGTCGGCCACGTCCTCGGGCGCGATCGGCTGCAGCAGCAGGGGCGGGATCATGGCCACCCCGTCCTGCTCGAACCAGGACGCGAGCATGGCCGGGAAATCGTGGAACTGGGTCGCGGGGACGATGGTGAACGGGATCGGACCGGCCTCCACGGCGGCCTCCTGCGCCCGCTTGCCCGCGTAGTGCGCGTTGCCCTCGACCTTGTGCACGCCCACGATGCTCAGCGTCACGTGATGCCGTACGCCGGCCCGTTCTTCGGCCTCCAGCAGGTTCCTGGTGGTCGCCGTGAAGAAGCCGACCGTCTCGGCCCGGTCAGGGGCGGTGCTGCTCAAGGTGTCGACCACCGCGTCCACGCCGGCCAAGGCCGAGTCCAGTCCGCTCCCGGTCCGGACGTCCACCCCTTCCGTGCGGCTGATCCGCCGGACCTCGTGCCCGTCGCGTTCGAGGGCGGCCACCGTCAGCGAACCGATCCGGCCGGTTGCTCCGGCCACTGCTACACGCATCGTTCTTCCCTCCGCTGGTGTTGTGACCACTGGTCGATTCCGGTCGAGGAAACGTGACAGCTGGTGACCGGCGACACATCCTGGTCGGCCTGTGACGATTCTTCCGGACGCCTCGTCAACCGGTCATGCCAAACATCGTGATTACCGGAGCCACCGGCGTTGCCGGGCGGCGTGCCGTACGGGTTCTGCTGGCCCGGGGCCACCGAGTCGCGGGCGTCACGCGATCGGTCCGCGGCCGATCGCTGCTCGAGGATCTCGGGGCCCGCGCCGTGGAGGCAGAGGTCTTCGACCAGCCCGCACTGCAGTCCGCGTTCGCCGGCGCGGACATCGTCATCAACCTCCTCACCCACGTTCCGACGGCCGACCGGATGGCGCTGCCCGGTGCCTGGGACGAGAACGACCGCCTGCGCCGGGAGGCGTCGGCCGTGATCGCCCGCGCGGCGCAGGCGGCGGGGGCCGGACGCCTGGTCCAGGAGTCGCTCGCGTTCCTCTATGCCGATGCCGGCGACGCCTGGGTGGACGAGGACGCGCCGGTGACCGGTGGCGGCACCACCACGGCGGCACTGACGGCCGAGAACAACGCCACGCGGCTCTTCGCCGGGGACACCGTCGTCCTGCGATTCGGCATGTTCATCGGGCCGGACAGTCACCTGTCCCGGACCAACGTCGACAACGCGCGCCGGGGAATCTCTCCCAGCGTCGGCCGGCGGGACGCGTACCAGCCGACCGTCTGGCTCGACGACGCCGGCAGCGCGGTCGCCGCAGCGGTCGTCGCGCCGGCCGGCACCTACAACGTGGCCGACGACGATCCGCCCACCCGGGCGGAGATCGACGCCGCGCTGGCCGCCGTGGTGGGGCGCGACGGGCTGCGGCCACCGGTGGACGAGATCCCGGCCGAACTGGAACCCCTGAGCCGATCCCAGCGCGTCCGCAACCGGAAGCTGCGGGAGGCCGGCTGGACTCCCCGGGTCCGGGGCGGCACCGACGGATGGCGTCTGATCACGACCGCACCGGGCCGGACCAGATGACTCCAAGAATGCCCGTGAGCCGCACTGCCGTGATCCTCGCTCACCTCGTACCGCTCACCGTCCTGCCGTCGGGGGTGTGGCGGACCCTGCTGGGTTTCGGTTTCGGGATGGGATTCAGCCCGGCCGCGCTGGAGGCGGGTGACATCCCCGGCCGGGGCTCGGTCTGGGTCTTCTTCCTCACCGTGCTCACCGAGGCGCTGGCGCTGCTGACCATCGGCCTGGTACGCCCCTGGGGAGAAATCGTGCCCGACCGGGTGCCGCGGTTCGGTGGCCGCCGGATCCCACCGGCGGCTGTGATGGTGCCGGCGACCGTCGGCGGCATCCTGCTGATCGTCATCTGGACCTTCGCGGTGGGACGGCTGTTCGTCGCCCCGGTCGAGGGGTTCACCGGCGGAACCGGATGGTGGGTGCTGCTGGTGAGCTGCTACCTGCCGGCGCTGTTGTGGGGTCCCCTGCTCCTCTCCGTCGCGTACCTCTACCACCGGCGGCGCTCAGGAACCGGATCTGCCCGCGCCACGTGAGGCGGCCCACACCTTGTTACCACCCGGCGACCGCCTCTCGTCACGGATGGCATGACAGCCAAAGGAAAGACTTCGGTGCTGATCACCGGAGGCAACAAAGGACTGGGTTACGAAGCGGCCCGGCGGCTCGGCGAGCAAGGCTGGAGGGTCTTCCTCGGCTCGCGTGACCCGGGGCGCGGACGAGCGGCCACCGACGAGCTGACCGCCGGCGGCGCCGATGTGGTCATGGTGCCGCTGGACGTCACGTCGGACGAGTCGGTGGCCGACGCCGTACGGGTCCTCCGCGAGCACACCGACCGGCTGGACGTGCTCATCAACAACGCGGGCGCGCCGGGGCACGTGGTCGCGCCCGCGGACGCAACTGTCAAGGAGGTCCACCCGGTGTACGAGACCAATGTGTACGGGCCCGTCAGGGTCACGCACGCCGTTCTTCCGCTGCTGCTGGCGGCGGACAACCCGCGCGTGGTGATGGTGGGCAGCGGCGGCGGTTCCTTCGCCGTCGTCACCGACCCGGATCAGCCGGTCTCGACGATGCATGAGCTCGCCTACAGCTCGTCGAAGGCGGCGCTGCACATGATCACCCTCCGGTACGCCCAGGCGCTGCCGGCCATCAAGTTCAACGTCGCCACCCCGGGCGAGATCGCCGACCACAAGTTCGCCGCCACTGACATGAACCGGCACACCGGCCAGCTGACCGTCACCGAGGGCACCGACTCGATCATCCGGCTCGCGGCCGTCGACGCCGACGGGCCGACCGGGATCTTCGTCGACCGCCTCGGCCCCGTCGCCTGGTGAACCCCCGCAATCCGTAGCCGTGCCAGAAGGAGAGGAACACCATGAGCAAGGTCTGGTTCGTCACCGGCTCGTCCCGCGGCCTCGGCCGCGAGTTCGTCGCGGCCGCGCTGGCCCGCGGCGACCGGGTGGCCGCCACCGCCCGGAGCACCGCAAGCCTGACCGACCTGGTCGCCGCCTACGGCGACGCGGTCCTGCCGCTGGAGATGGACGTGACCGACAGGGCGGCCGTCTCAGCGACCGTACGGCGGGCCGAAGAGCACTTCGGCCGGCTCGACGTCATTGTCAACAACGCCGGCTACGCCCAGGTCGGCGCCGTCGAAGAGCTGTCTGGGCAAGAACTGCGGGAGCAGCTGGAGACCAATCTGTTCGGGGCGGTGTGGGTGATCCAGGCAGTGCTGCCGTACCTGCGTGAGCAGCGCTCGGGGCACATCATCCAGCTGTCCTCGGCGGCCGGAGTCATCGCCATGCCGCTCGGCGGCGCTTACCACGCGTCCAAGTGGGCCCTCGAGGGCTTGAACGAGGCGCTCGCCGGCGAGGTCGCGGACTTCGGCGTCAAGGTGACCATCGTCGAGCCCGGCGGCTTCGCCACCCGGGGTGGCAGGAACCCGGATCCACTGGCCAACGGGCATCTCGCCCGGACCCACCCGGCTTACGACGATCTTCGCCGGCGCCTGGCCGCGCTGGTGGGCCGGCAGCCCGCCGGCGACCCGGCCGCCGCGGCCCAGGCCCTGCTCAAGATCGTCGATGCCGATCAGCCGCCGCTGCGGGTGCTGTTCGGCCAGGGCTTCTACCCGCTGGTGCAGCAGGTGTATGCCGACCGGCTCAAGACCTGGGCCGACTGGCAAGACCTCTCGGCCGAGGCCCAGGGACACCTGGCGGCCTGAGCGGCGTCGCTTCGCACCGCCCCGGCCGGGTGGCCCCCCATGTCGCTCAATCGATCCGTCCCCACAGGCTGTGGGGGCCCTCGCCGGGTTTGAAGCCGTGCGCCTCGGCCATCTGCGCCGCCTCCGCGAAGCCGTGCCCGACCCGGGCCGGCAAGTGGGCGTCGCTGCCGAAGGTGATCGCGTCGCCGCCCTCCTCGTGCCACCACGTCAGCACCGTCGCGTGCAGTGGCAGCCGGGTGTTGACCTCCAGCGCCCGGCCGGACCGGGCGGTCAGCCGCAGCGCATGCCGGAACTCGTCCTCGAAGGCCGCGGGGTCGAAGGGGCCGGCGTGCTCGGCCGGCCAGAAGCGCACCGGATAGTCGATGTGGGCCAGCACGGAGAACGTCCCGGCGGTCGACACCATCGCGGCGACCTCGGCCAGATAGGCCCGCACCACCTCGTAGGGGTCCCGATGCGGGAAGATTCCCCAGGGCTCGGCGAAGGTCCCCTGATCCGGCAGGGTGTGCAGCGAACCGAGCAACCGGTCGAACGAGCCGGCCGACAGCACCCGCGCGATCGGCTCGGCGTGCCGATGCGGCTCCCCCAGCTCCAGACCACTGAGGATGCGCAACCGCGGGAACTTCTCCCGGCAGCGCTCGATCGCCTGCAGGTAACCGGCGGCGTCGAAAGCGGGCGGCGTCAACAGCCCGTCAGCGTCGGCGAGCCGGGTGAGGTTGTCCATGGCGTACGGGCCTTGCAGTGCCACACGCCACACAGTGTGGTCCAGGTGCTCGGTGAAAGCGATCGCCGGAAGGTCGAGCTCCACGGCGCGGGCGCACGACTGTTCCATGTCGCCCACCGCCGTGTCCCACGACCACTCACTGTGCACGTGATTGTCAGAAGGTAAGGGCACCGGATCACCTCCGTGCTGGGAATCTGAACCGCACGATCCTCGTCGAGCGTTTCAGGCCCGGCAGCAGGGTGAGCAGCCGGTAGGCGCGGCGGACGTTCGCAGGCGCCTTGGCCCTCAGCAGTGCGGCGTCGTACATCGGCGCCTCGTCGACGAACTCGAGCCGCGGATGCCACTCGGCCGGCGTCGCCGGGTCGTCGAATCCGCAGTGGAACTGGGCGTCGTACCGGCGCAGTGAGGGATCCCAGCGCGAAGTGCGCCACGCCCAGACCGGCACGGTGTCGAACTGGAGCTGCCCGCTGGGGAAGGCGTCGACGACGGTGGTCAGCAGCCGCCGGACGTCGGCCTCGGTCAGGTACGGCACCAGCCCTTCGGCGATCACGAGCACCGGACGGTCGCGGGGTACGCGGTCCAGCCAGGTCAGGTCGGTGACATCGGAGCCGAGCTGGACGTAGTGCTCGCGCGGCGGCAGCAACTGTTTCCGCAACTCGATGACGGCCGGGTAGTCCACGTCGTACCAGTCGACGGTGGCGGGCGGATCGATCCGGTGGACCCGGGCGTCGAGGCCGCAGCCCAGGTGCAGCACGACCGCGTCACGATGATCGGCGAGGAAGCTCCGGGCCCAGGTGTCGTGGGCCAGACTGCGGATCACGGCGACGAGGCCCATCTGCGTGGCGCCGCGGCCCTGGTCGTAGCCGGGATCGAGCCGGCGCATCACCCGCTCGGCGTACCGGTCACCGAGAATCCGGTCCGGCAGCTGGTTGTCCAGGGCTTTGGCCTTGAGCACCGGCGTGAGCGTCTTCTGCACGCCGACAAGTTCAGCGCCATCCACGAACCGACCCTACGGCGCGGGATACGACGACGGAAGCGGGTCGCCGGGTGTTGACGGCACTCGTCACCATCGAACGGATTCGACGACGGCCCAGGGTGCCTAGCGGGCGATTCGGCTGAACCGGTCCCTGCAGCCGTTCCTCGAGTCGGCCGAGACCATCCCGCTGCCCGGCTACGCCGAGATCCTGATCTTCAATGCGCTCCTGGGCGCGGTCCTCGGCGGGATGATCCGCCGCCGTAGTCCGACCTCGTGCGCGTGAGGATCGGTCTGCTGACCGCGGTGGTCGTCGCCGCCGACGTGCGCGGTGACGGCGTCCACCCGGTCGCCTATCTGTTCGCGGCCGGGTTCGGCGCGCTCATGCTGGTGGGCGCTCGTCATCCGGTGGGCGTGCTGGTGGCGACGGGAGCCGGGCTTACGCGCTGGGGCGCGAGGTGCTCGCCGAGGTCGCAGCCGGACTCTCCAACAAAGAGATCGCGGCGGCTCTGCATCTGAGTCCGGCGACCGTGCGCACCTCCGTGAGCCGGCTGTTGACGAAGCTGGGTGCACGCGATCGTGCCCAACTCGTCGTCCAGGCGTACCGCGCCGGCCTGGGCCGCTGAGAGCGATTGCTCTACATGAGGTCCACCAGGACTTTGCCGATCGCGCCGTTCTGCACCGCTCGGTGGGCGTCGGCGGTGCGGTGCAGCGGGAAGCGCAGCAGTGGCAAACCGTGCTCCTCGCCGACCGGCAGGGCGTCTTCCCGGATCGCGGCGGCGACGTCCTCGACGGCTGCGGCGCGGGCCTGCGGCCCGGCTGTGTAGAGCACCAGGAACTGCAAGCGCGTGTTCAGCACCATGTTCCGGCCCACGTTCAGCTCGACCGGGCCTCCGCCCTCGTTGGCGTACGTCGCGATCGTGCCGCGGGTGCGCAGGACGGCCAGGTCCAGAGTCAAGTTCGCGCCCAGCGCCACCTCGGCGACGATGTCGACGCCGTCCGGGGCGATCGCACGGATCGCCGCGGCCGGGTCGCCCTCGCGATAGTTGATGGTGTGGTGCGCTCCCGCCGCGGTGGCCAGCTTCGCCTTCTCCGGACCGCTGACCGTGCTGATCACCGTGGCGCCGGCCCAGCGGGCGAGCTGGATCACCGCGTGCCCGACCGCGCCGGCTCCGCCCGCGGCGAGGACCACCTTGCCGGTGAGGGCACCGGGGTGCAGGCGGCGTGGCCCGTCCTCGGCCACGGTGAGCGCGCGGTGGGCGGTGAGCGCGGGTACGCCCAGTGCGGCGCCGACGTCGAAACTGACCGTGTCGGGCAGGGGCACAGCCTGGTCGGCGGGTACGACGGTGAACTCGGCGGCGGTGCCCGTGGGCCGTCCGGCCGCGGCCATGAACAGCCACACGCGCTCACCGATCCGGCCCGGGTCGACGCCGTCACCGACGGCGTCGACCGCCCCGGCGCCGTCGAGGTGCGGGGTCATCTCGGCGAACAGCTTGCGGTGGGCGTTGCCGGCGCGGGCCTGCCAGTCGGTCGGGTTGACCCCGGAAACGGCGACTCTGACGCGGACCTCGCCGGGCCCGGGCGCGGGCCGGTCACGCTCGACGAGCTGAAGGACGTCGGGGCCGCCGTTGTCGCGGTAGATGATCGTCTTCATGATCCCCTCCTGTTCGATCTGCATCGAACAGTACGACGACGGTCGAACTTTACACAAGATCCAGTTAGGCTGGTCTCGTGACCGAGGTGATCGAACCCGCCATCGAGACCGTGACGATCGACGTGGTGCTCAGCGCGCTCGCCGACCCGGTACGGCTGACGTTCGTCCGGGCTCTCGATGCCGCCGGGGACTGGACGTGCGGCAGTGACGTCCTCAAGCAGACCGGCGTCACCATCGGCAAATCCACGCTGTCGCACCACATCAAGGTGCTGCGCGACGCCGGGCTGATCCGCACCCGCGTCGACGGCATCCGCAGGCTGGTCACCCTCCGCTACGACGACGTGGAGCGGCGTTTCCCCGGGCTGCTGACCATGCTGCGCCCGCCCGGCCCGGCTCCCGCCGCCACGGAGGCGCCCGCTGAGGCGTGAGCCGTACTGCGATCTTCGTATGCGGAGCCTGCACCTGCACGACGACGCGACCGGGGCCCGGCCGAGAGGCTGAGGGCAACGTTCGACAACGAAGTGGAGTGTCGTGCCATGGCAGGCATGCTCAGTCGTCTTGGTCGCTTTTCCTATCGCCGCCGCTGGTTGGTCGTCGCGGTGTGGCTGCTCGCGCTCAGCGGGGTGGTCCTGCTCGCCGTCAAGTCGGAAGGCCCGGTCAGCACCAGGGCGACGATGCCGGGAATCGAGTCTCAGCAGGCGTTCGACCTCATCGCGGAGCGCTTTCCTGGAGCCGCCGCGGACGGCGCGTCGGCGACGCTCGTGTTCGTTGCCCCACCGGGCCAGGCGTTGACGTCCGCGGAGAACGCAGAAGTCATCAACACGGCGCTGGCCGCGGTGTCCGGTGGTCCCCAGGTGGCGCGGGTCGTCCCGCCCTCGGCCGGCGGGAGCATCAGCGCCGACGGTACGACCGGGTTCGCGTCGGTCTCGTACGGGGTGCCGTCGTCCGAGGTGACCGACGAGTCGCGCACGGCGCTGGCCGGCGCGGTGGAGCGAGCACGGGACGCCGGCTTGACGGCCGAGATGTCCGGCTCCGCTCTCAAGACCGGCACCCGGATGAGTCCGATGGAGCTCGCCGGGGTGGCGATCGCCGCGGTCGTGTTGCTGATGACGTTCGGTTCGATGGTGGCGGCGGGTCTGCCGCTCCTCACGGCGGTCATCGGGGTGGCCGTCTCGTTCCTCGGCGTCTGGGCGGTGGCCGGCCCGCTGGAGATGGCGATCACCAGCGGCATGCTCGCCCTGATGCTGGGGCTGGCCGTCGGCATCGACTACGCGATGTTCGTGGTGTCCCGCTTCCGGGAGGAGCGCCACGGCGGGGACGACGAGGGGCGTCACGGCGGGGACGACGAGGAGCGTCCCGGCCGGGACGACGCCGAGCGGGCGGCCGGCCGCGCGGTGGGAACGGCCGGCGCCGCGGTGGCCTTCGCCGGGACGACGGTGGTCATCGCCCTCGCCGGCCTGTCGGTCGTCGGGATCCCGTCGCTGGCGAAGATGGGTCTGGCCGCCGCCGGCGCGGTGGTGGTGGCCGTCCTGGTGGCGCTGACCCTGGTCCCGGCGTTGCTGGGCTTCGCCCCGAACCGGGTCCTCGCCCGGGCGCAACGCCGTGGCGGTGCCCCCACCACCACTCGCCGGTCGGCGGCACGCCCCTGGATGCGGCTGGTGCTGCGTCGTCCGCTCGTGATCACGCTGGCCGGTGCCGCGCTGTTGACCGTGATCGCCGTTCCGGCCTTGTCACTGCAGCTCGGCACCCCCGGAGATGCCTCGCTGCCGGTCACCGAGACCCAGCGGCGGGCGTACGACCTCCGGGCCGCGGCGTTCGGGCCCGGGTTCAACGGTCCGCTGACGGTGGTGGTCGACGCGCGGGGAGCGGTGGATCCGGCGGCGGCGGTGGCGGCCGTGGCGGACAGCCTCAGGACGACCAGCGGCGTGGTGTCGGTGTCCAAGGCGAGCTTCAACCAGCAGGGCGACACCGCGATCCTGACCGCCGTACCGTCGAGCGGTCCGACCGACGCACGCACCGAGACCCTGGTCGAAACGCTGCGGGCGGCACGCCCGGGCGTGGCGGCCGCGGCCGACGTGAGCTACGAGATCACCGGCACCACCGCCCTGGACATCGACATGGCGCGCAAGACCCAGTCGGCGCTGGTGCCGTACGTGTCGATCGTGATCGGTCTGGCCGTGCTGCTCCTGCTGGTGGTGTTCCGATCGGTCTGGATTCCCGTCAAGGCGGCGCTCGGCTTCCTGCTGTCGCTGTTCGCCGCGCTCGGCGTGATCGTCGCGGTGTTCCAGTGGGGGTGGGCGGCCGGCGTGCTCGGCGTCGAGCAGACCGGGCCGGTCATGAGCCTGATGCCGATCCTGCTGGTGGGCATCGTGTTCGGGCTGGCGATGGACTACGAGGTCTTCCTGGTGTCGCGGATGCGCGAGGCCCACGCGCAGGGCCGGCCGGCCCACGACGCGATCGTCACCGGCTTCGAGCAGAGCTCCAAGGTGGTGGTGGCGGCCGCGGTGATCATGATCGCGGTGTTCGGCGGGTTCGCGGCGGCCGACGAACCGCTGATCAAAATGGTGGGCCTCGGGCTGGCCTGCGCGGTGTTCTTCGATGCCTTCGTGGTTCGCCTGACGCTGGTGCCCGCCGTCCTGCGGCTGCTCGGCGAGCGGGCCTGGTGGCTGCCGCGACGGCTCGACCGGGTGCTGCCGCACGTCGACGTGGAGGGCGGGTCGCTGAGCGACGAGCAGCCGGAACCGGAACCGGCTCATGCGCTGAGCGCGCGTTGATCACCCGGGTAGTGTCAGCCCGATGAACGTGTTGGCCGCGCTGGTCGCGTTCATCTTCGCGGTCCTCGGGGCCAGCCTCAGCACCGAGGGCATCTTCCGGCCGGACGCGCTGCTGCCCGGTGCGGTGCTGAGCCTGGTCGCGAGCGCGGCCCTGTTCGCGGCCGCCCGCCGTCCCCGAGCGGCGACCGCGGTCGCGATCTGCTGCGAAGCCGCTGCCTGCGCGGCCGGCTACCTGCCGACGCCGTTGCTGCTGGCCCCGCTGATCGGATGCCTGTACCGGCTGACGGTGCTGCTCGGTCCCCGGCCGGCCGCCTGGTGGACCGGGATCGCGGTGAGCGCGGTGATCCTGGGCGGGACGACAACCGACGCGACCCCGACGGGAGGATCCGTGCTGCTGCGGACCGTCGGCGTCGCCCTGTGGCTGCTGCCGGCCGTGTTCGCCGGGCGCATGACCCACGCGTACCTGCAGATGGTGGCGGCCCGCGCCGAGGAGGCCGAACGCCGGCGGGACGACGACGTACGCCGCCGGGTGAGCGCGGAACGCCTGCGCATCGCCCGGGACCTGCACGATGTGGTCGCGCACCACCTGGCCGTCGCCAACGCGCAGGCCGGGACGGCGGCCCACCTGCTGGCCAAGCGTCCCGAGCAGGCACGCGAGCTGCTCGCCGGGCTGAGCGGCTCCACGTCGGCCGCCCTGCGGGAGCTCAAGGCGACCGTCGGGCTGCTCCGTGAGCCCGGCGACGACTCCTCGGCGGGCACCACCCCGGCGCCCGGCCTCGGCCAGCTCCCGGAGCTGGTCGAATCCTGCCGGGACGCCGGGATCGACGTCCGGGTCTCCAGCGACGGGACGCCGCGGCGACTGCCGCCACTGGTCGAGCTCACCGCGTTCCGGATCGTCCAGGAGGCCCTGACCAACGTCACCAAACACGCGGTCCACCCCGTCGTCACGATCTCCCTGACCTACGACGAGGACACGTTCTGCGTCCAGGTGGTGAACACCTCGGCCCGTCCCGGTCCGGCCGGAACCGGAGGCTACGGGCTGATCGGCATGCGGGAGCGCGCGCTCGCGGTGGGCGGGTCGGTCCGGGCGGGCCCGGACGGCGACCGGTACGCGGTCACGCTCACCATCCCGCTGGCCCCATGGCAGGAAGACCAGGTGGACCGATGATCCGGATTCTCCTCGCCGACGACCAGGCGTTGCTGCGCTCGACGTTCCGCATGCTGATCGACTCCTGCGACGACATGACCGTCGTGGCCGAGGCCGCGAACGGCGACGAAGCGGTCGAGCTGGCCCGGCGCCACCGCCCCGACCTGGTGCTGATGGACATCCGGATGCCGGTCGTCGACGGCCTGGCCGCAACCGGCCGCATCTGTGCCGCGCCCGAACTGGCCGGCACCCGCGTGCTGATCCTCACGACGTTCGAGACCGACGAGTACGTGGCCCGCGCCCTCGAGGCCGGGGCCAGCGGGTTCCTCGGCAAGGACGTCACGGCGGAGGGGCTGCTGGCCGGGATCCGTACCGTGGTCGGCGGGGAGGCCCTGCTCTCGCCGGCGGCGACCCGCACGCTCATCGACCGCTTCCTGTCCGGTCCGGGCAGCGCCGGCGAGCGGCCCCGGGGCTCGCTGGCCGGCCTGACCGGCCGGGAACGCGAGATCACCGCCCTGGCCGCGCACGGCCTGTCCAACCAGGAGATCGCCGAGCGGCTGGTCGTGAGCCCGTTGACGGTCCGGACCCACATCCACCGGGCCATGATGAAGGCGGGGGCGCGCGATCGGGCCCAGCTGGTGGTCATCGCCTACCAGGAGGGGCTGGTCCGGGTGCGGTGATCCGGGGCACTCGTCCGGGCGACAAGTGGTCACCCGCCCGAGTGACAAGGGGACAAATCGCCCCCGGGTCGCGTCATGGGCGGTCGCTTGCGGGCTCTTCTCGGTATGGCAATGTTTCCGAACTTCCTCCGCAAGGCGGCGATGGTCGGCCTGGCCGTCTCCGCGATCTCTCTGCCGGTCCTCGGCGGTACCGCCTCCGCGGCACCGGTGAGCCCGGCCGCTCCGGCGGCTGTCGTCAAGGCGCCGGCGCTGAGCCCGGCCGCCAAGATGTTCATGTGGCGTGACCGCAACGCCGTGTGCCTCAACGCGCACGTCCAGAACATCGGCTGGCAGGGCTGGCGTTGTTCCAGCGACCGCCGTCCCGCGATGGCCGGCACCGTGGGCCAGTCCCTGCGGCTCGAGGCGCTGTCCATCTCGACCCGCCGTACCGGTGGGGTGTGCGCCCAGGCGCACGTGCAGAACCAGGGCTGGCAGCGCACCCGCTGCACGGGTCGCAACGACACGGTGACCGTCGGGACCGAGGGGATGTCCCTGCGGCTCGAGGCGCTGCGCCTGAGCACCCGTACGGGCATCTGCGCCCAGGGCCACGTCCAGAACATCGGCTGGCAGAACTGGCAGTGCACGCGCCGCAGCGGACAGGTCGAGATCGGCACCGTCGGCCGGTCGCTGAGCCTCGAGGCCGTGCGCGTCCGCGTCTGACCCCCTTCCCCCCGATAGTGGATACGCCTGCGGAGGCCCTCCGACCTCCGCAGGCGTATCCGCCTTTTTGCTGACCTGCGATTCAGTCGTGCCTCACGGACGGTTGTAGAGACACCATTGGTGCAGCTCCAGGAGGGCCCGGGCATAGGCCCGCACCCTGGTCCGCGCGGTCAGCCCCGCTATTGCCACGTGTTCGAGCGCCAGCCGCTCGGCGTCCGCCAGGTCCGTGGGAGGCCGGGGCACCGTGAAACCGTTGGCCAGTCCGATCGTGGTCGGGGCGGCGCCGTACCGCTCCGGTGCCCAGCAACTCCAGCTCAGGGTGGGAGAAGCCGGGCAGGCGACGCAGTTCGGCATCGATGTCGGCGGCCCGGGCCCAGGCGATCAGGTCGCTCGGGCTGCTGTCGTGATGGAAGTCGGGATCCAGGACCGCGTCACTGTCGGAAGCGGGCACCGGGTGGTGATCCGGGAGGGCGGCGCGGGCGGAGCGCAGCACCTGCTGGGCGTCGCCGGCCGGGCGCACCACGATCACCGTCTCGTCGTGGATGCGCACCTGGTGCGCCGGAAGGGTTTCGAGCCCGGCGGCTCGAAGGATCTTGTCCGCCACGTCACGGTAGCTGCCGGCGGTGAGGCTCGACGGACGCCCGCTAACCTCCGGTGACCGATGACGGCTGTGGCGTGGACTGGTCGCCGTGGTCGATCAGCGCTTCCGCGAGCTGGTTGCGGGAGGTGATGCCGAGCTTCGGGAAGATGCGGTACAGGTGTGAACCGACCGTCCGGTGCGACAGGAACAACCTCTGGCCGATGTCGCGGTTGGACAGTCCTTGCGCGGCCAGCTCGGCGATCTGGGACTCCTGCGGCGAGAGCAGCTCGCGCGGCTTCGCGGTGGGCCGCCAGCCGCGTTCGCCGGTCGCTCGCAGTTCCTGATCGGCGCGCTGCGCCCAGGTGTGGGCACCCACCGCGTCGAAGGTCGTCCGGGCCGCCCGCAGAGGTTCGCGTGACTGCACGACGCGTCGTTGCCGGCGCAGCCACAAGCCGTAGGCCAGCTGGGCCCGCGCGCGATGCCAGGGCAGTCCGGAGCCCGCACCGGACAGGGCGGTGTGGAACAGCGACTCGGCCGACGCGCGGTCGGCGAGCACGGCCCGGGAGTACTCCAGGGCGATGGTCGATCCCGTCGAGGGCGACGCGCCGGCCAGGCGCTCCAACGAGCTCAGCGCCGAGCGCGCCTCCTCCCGGCGACCGGTACGGACCGCAGCGTCCGACAGGTAGCTGAGCGTCCACATCTGCTGCATCCGCTGGAAGGCGGGATCGGCCGGGACGAACACCCGGTGCAGCTCGCTGAACGCCTGCTCGGGGCGGTTGTCGCCCAGTTCGGCCAGGCCCCGGGTGAGCTGGACGCCGGCCAGCAGGGACGACGTGGCGTTGGGCGTACGCAGGGCCGCACGCTCGGCCTCCAGGAGCAGGTCGTGCCGGTTGGCGCCGCCCTTGGCCACCGCGTCGACGAGGGCGACGGCGATCCGTGCGGTCGCGGCCCACATGGACTGACCGGTCTCGTCGGCGAGCCGCATGGCCTCGTCGGCGGACCGGGCCACGTCGAAGACGCCGAGGTAGATCTCGGCCCAGGCGCGTACGGCCAGGGCTTCGGCCAGCAGGCTCATCCGGCCCTGAGCGCGCAGCTCCTGGATGGGCGTGGACAGGAAAGCGACGGCACGGCGGAAATCGCCGGTGCAGAACGCGGCAATGCCCAGCAGGCCGGCCAGGTCCGGGCGTCCGCCCGCGTCGGCGGGCCAGCGCGCGAGCTGCTCGATGACCGCCGGCCCCTGCTCGTGGGACTCGGACAACGCGTAGATGGCCAGCAATCGCGGGTCGTCGACCGGTACGCCGGTCTGCTGGGCGGCCAGGACGATCTCGTGCCGCAGTTGTGCGCCGGGATCGCGCCACCACACTCTGCGGGCGGCGCCCACGAGCAGCTGCATGGCAAGTTCGATGTCCCGGGTACGCGTGGCCTGCGTCGCCATGTCGACCAGGCGACGCACTTCGGCCGGCTCGCCGGTGGAGCCGTCGTGGAAGACGCCCTCCAGCCAGGTCAGCCGGGACTGGTCCCGGTCCCGCAGCGTCATGGCGCTGACCTGCTGTTTTATCTGCTCGACGTGGTCGTACCGGCCCAGTTCGAACCCGAGCTCGGCGGCGCTGAGCAGCCGGGCGGCCTGGGCTTGCGGGTCCGGGCTGAGCGCGGCCGCCCGTTCGAGCCAGGCGGCTGCGACAGCGACGGCCCCGCGGCCCTGCGCGTGGTCGGCGGCCTCCTCGAGCTCGGCGGCGATCTCTTCGTCCCGTCCCGACACCGAGGAGGCCCGGTGCCACATCGCGCGGTCCGGGTACCGGGCCAGGACGCGGGCGATGGCCGCGTGCGCCTGCCTGCGGGTGGCGAGCGGCATGGCGTGCCGGAGGGCCGAACCGACCAGGGGGTGGGTGATGCGGTACCGCTCGCCGACCATGGTCAGCAGCCCGTGAGTGAACGCCGGCCGGGCCATGACCACGTCCACCGGCGATCCGTGCAGGATGCGGGCGGCGTCGAGGACGTCGTCGAGGTCGTCGCCGTCGTCGACCGCGGCGATCGTCAGCACCGCCCGGACGGCCGGGTCGAGATCCTCGGCCCTCGCGGCGAACGCGTGTTCCAGCCGCGTGGTCATCGGCAGGTCCTCGTCGCCCGCCGTGGCCGCGTACCGACCCGACTGCAGAGCGGCGGCGAACTCCAGCAGGGCCAGCGGATTGCCCCGGGCCTGGCGCAGCACCCGGTCACGCATCACCGACGGCAGCTGGGGGGCCCGCGCGTCCAGCAACGCGCCCGAGGCAGCCTCGTCGATGCCCGCCAGCTCGATGCGCTCGATCGCGGGCCCGTCGGCGAGCGGCGCCGATCCGGGCCGGGAGGCGCACAGCATGCTCACCGGTTCACCGGCGATCCGGCGGGCGACGAAGGCCAGCGCGTCGATGGACGGCTGATCCATCCAGTGCAGGTCGTCCAGGCACACCAGGACCGGCTGCCGCCCCGCCGAGTCGACGACGAGCTCCAGCACCGCCAGGAAGGCGAAGAACGGGTTGACGTCGCGCGAGTCGCTCATGGCGAAGCACGCCAGCAGGGCGTCGCGCTGCGTCGCCGGCAGCCGGTCGGCGCGCGGCAGCAACGGGCGGAGCAGCTGGTGCAGGCTGGCGAACGGCAGGTGCGTCTCCGACTGGTTGCCCCGGGCGGTGAGCACCGTGAAGCCCAGCGTCCGCGCCTGTTCGGCCACCTCGGCCTGCAGGGCACTCTTGCCGACCCCGGGGTCACCGACGAGCCAGATGGTGCGCCCGCCGACGTCGCTGCCGGCCAGCGACGCGAGGAGGAAACGCAGCTCGTCGTCCCGCCCGACCAGCGGCTCCCCCGGCGTTGTCCTCACCCGGTAGAGCATTCAGCCGGTGGCGCCCCATGTCCAGCTACTACCGGCGGCGTCCTTGCGCGCCGCGGGGACGCCGCCGGCGAAACCTCACAGGTTCTGCTGTTTCAGCCAGGTCAGTGCCGTCTCGGCGACCTCCCGCCAGCCGGAGTCGATGGTGAGGGAGTGTGCCTTGTCGGGGAAGTCGACGATGTCGGTGACGGCGTGCGAGTGGCGGTACTGCTTGAGGGTCGCCCGCACCACGGTCTCGGGCACGGTGTGGTCCTTGCCCCCGGCGATCAGCAGGAGCGGCCCACGGGACTCGTTGCCGGTGTCGACCTTGGCCGGCGAGTGCGGGTTGAAGTTGGCCGCGGCCGCCTCGAACAGTGGCTTGCCGGGGGCGGGAATCGACCACCGGTCGTACAGCTCGCGGGACTCCTGCTCGGTGACGGCGTTGCCGAACGCGTACCGGAATTGCTCGGGGGTGAGGGAGACCGCCCGGCTCTTGTTGGCCGGGTTGCCCAGCACGGGAAGGCCGGACCGCAGGGCCGACAGCGGCAGCGGCAGCACGCCCTTGATCTGGGCGGCGTCGACAGCGACCGCGGCGGCGCCGAGGTCGAGGCCGAGCAGCTTCTGGGCGATCATGCCGCCGAAGGAGTGCCCGATCAGGACCGGCTTGGTGGCGAGACCGCCGATGATGCCCGCGTAGTGCTCGACAACGTCGTCGATGCCGTGACCGGCCAGGGCGTCCGGGTTCTCCCGGGTCTGCTCGACCGTCGCGGCGTCACCCGGCCAGCCCGGTGCCGTGGCTTCGTAGCCGCGCTCGTTGAACAACTCGATCCAGGGCTGCCACGACGACGCATGCAGCCAGAGGCCATGGATGAAGACAACCGGAACGCTCATGGCGGCCAGTCTCCGCGACGCCGGACCGGCAGGCTTCAGTCATTCGACTGCATCCGGCTCCCCTTGACAGCACGGCGCAGGATATCGATTATCAATACATCGTTTATCGATAAGGAGATGGGTCATGGCCGAGCGCCGCCCGTTCACCCGCATCCGCGGCTTCCTCTGGGTCCTGATACTGACCGACCTCGTGGCCGTTCTGGGCCAGGTCCTCCAGCTCGACGGGCCGGCCACCCGCCGCTTCGATGTGCTGCCGTCGGCCCTGCCGGTCGGGCAACCGTCCACCGAGCTGCGGATCCAGGCCGTGAGCGTGTCGATCCAGGACCCGACCGGCTACCAGACCGTGCTCGACCTGCTCACCGGTCCGCTCCCGCTCGCGGTCGGCACACTGCCGATCATCTGGTACGCCCTGCGCCTGATCGACCGCATCACCGACACCCAGCCGTTCACCCGGTCCACCGCGACCGGCCTGCGCCGCCTCGGCGTGGTCGTCCTGATCGCCGGGGCCGCCTCCGAGATCGTCCGTGCCGTCGCCGCCTACCTGCTGGCGGCCACCGTGGTGCCGCCCGGCGCGCGGATGGTGCTGGTCGACTACACCCTCAGTGTCTGGTGGGTGATGCTCGGCCTGCTGCTGCTGGCTTTCGCCCAGATCATCGGGTACGGCCGGGGTCTGCGCGCCGAGCTCGACACGGTCATCTGATGCCACCCGAGGAACACCACCGCGTCGTCCTGCACCTCGACGCCCTGCTCGCTCGCCAGGGCCTGACCCTCACCGAGCTCGCCGACCGGGTGGGCCTGACCCTGGCCAACCTGTCGATCCTCAAGAACGGCCGGGCCAAGGCGATCCGGTTCAGCACACTGACGGCCCTCTGCGACGCCCTCGACTGCCAGCCCGGCGACCTGCTCGAGGTCAGCGACCGGACCGGCAGCCGCACGTAGCCTCCCCCGCGCTACGCAGATTTGCGTACGCGCAACGCCCGCCCCACGCGGATGCCGTCCCGGCCGTGGCCGACGAGGCTGGCGGTGAAGCGCGAGAGCGACCCGAGGGAGACGGCGACATGAGCAGCAACAGTCCCATCCGTTCCACCGTCAAGCCGCTGCGGACAGCGCTCGCGGCCGGCCTGATCGCGGCGGCCGCCGGCGTCCTGACCCAGTTCCTGGTCGGTGTGCCCGGCTTCCCCAAGATCCCGCCCGGCCCGATCATCCTGGGCGCGGCCGCGATCCTGGTCCTGGCCCTGACCGCCCGGCGCTGGACACTGCTCGTCGGCACGTTCGCGGCTCTGTTCGTGTTCGTCGGCGGCCTGATCGAGGGCTCGGTCTGGGGCCGCCTCGGCAACCCGGGCGCGTCCGACGTCTGGATCGGCGTCGTCCTGCAGTGGACCGGGCTGGTCATCGCCCTGGTCGCCGGGACGGCGGCGATCCGGCAGGCTTACACCCGCCCAGCTGAACGCACTGACAGTCAAGGCTCGCGGGCGGGCCGAACGCGGTGATCTGCGTGTTCAGGCGGGCACCGCCCTCTTCGGCGGGCGCCCCGGCCCCCCAGTCCGACCTCCTGGAGACGGTGGCCACCCCCGGAGGCCGACCACCTGACGTACCGGGTCCGCCGTTGCAGGCCGCCGGGCCGGCGGCGGGCCGGAACACCCGGTGGCGCCCGGGCCCGCGCTTATAGTTACTCGATGATCAAGGCGCGCGTACTGCTCGGCATCGACGCGGGTCAGACGGTCACCAAGGCGGCTCTGTACACCCTTGAGGGGGACGAGGTCGCGGCCGCGAGCCGAGGCGCGCGCGTGGACAGTCCGCATCCGCGGTGGGCCGAACGCGACATGGACGAACTGTGGCAGCAGGTGTGCGAGGTCGTCGGCGCGGTGATCGCGAAGGCCGGCCCGGGCTACGAGGTGGCCGGTGTCGGGGTGTGCGGGCACAACGATGGTCTCTACGCCGTCGACGAACACCTGCGTCCGGTACGGCCCGCCATCCTGGCGATGGACTCGCGGGCGCACCGGGAGTCCACGCGGTTGGGTCAGGCCGGAACGGGGGCGGCGGCGCTGGCGCTGACGGGCCAGCAGCCGTCGCTCGTGTCGCCCGCGTCTGTCCTCTCCTGGCTGCGAGAGCACGAACCCGGGGCGTACGAACGCACCCGCTGGACGCTGTTCTGCAAGGACTGGATCCGGCTGCGGCTCACCGGCGAGGTGGCCACCGACGTCACCGAGGCGAGTGCGGCCTTCACCGATCTCGCGACCCGGCGCTGGAGCCGGGCGGCCCTGCAGTTGTTCGGCCTGGCCGACGCCGAGGAGAAACTGCCGGTCATCCTCGACAGTGAGCACATCGCCGGCCGGATCACCGGCGAGGCCGCCCGGGCCACCGGACTCGCCGCGGGCACTCCGGTGATCACCGGAGTGCACGATGTCGATGCCGCCGCCGCGGGTGTCGACGCGCTCTCGCCGGGATCGGCGAGTCTGGTGCTCGGCACGTACTCGATCAACCAGGTGGTGTCCGATCGCCCGCTGCCGGATCCCCGCTGGCAGGCCCGGTCGTTCGTCCGTCCCGGCCGATGGCTGCACATGTCGACCTCGCCCGCCGGGGCCAGTTGTCTGGACTGGGCGATGCGCCGCCTCGGGCCGTCGCGGCCGGACGGCGAACCGGATCCCCGGGCCGCCATCGCCGAGGCGATGACCCGGTTCGAGCAGCCGGACCTCCCGCTGTTCCTGCCCTTCCTGTACGGCTCGCCGCACGGCCCGGATCTGCAGGGCACGTGGCTCGGCCTGCGCGGCCGGCACGACCGCGCCGACCTGCTGGCCGCGGTCCTGGAGGGCGTCGCGTTCAACCACCGGACCCACATGGGCCCGCTGAGCGAGGCCTTCGACCTGCGGCGACCGGTACGGGTGTGCGGTGGCGGAGCGCGCAGTGCAGCGTGGACCCAGATCCTCGCCGACGTGCTGGACCTGCCGGTGGAGGTCACCGATTCCGGCGAGGCGGGCGCCCGCGGCGTCGCGATGCTGGCCGGCGTGGGCGTCGGCGAGTTCGCGGACCTGGACGACGCGGCCCGGCGCTGGGTGAAGGTCGTCCGCGCTCAGCAACCGCGGGCGTCACACGCCGCCGTGCGGGCCGGGCGCTACCGCCGCTACCGGCACGCGGTGGATCTGCTGAGCGCTCTGGACGCCCCGCACCCCGGCGACGGCTGATCACCGTCGCACGTCGACCACGGTCTTGAGCACCGACGGATCGACGGCTCCCATCGTCAGGGCCTGTTCGGACTCGGCGAGGGCCACCCGGGCTCCGACGAGAGCGTCCAGATCGATGCGGCCCGCCGCGACCAGCGAGATCGCGGCCGGATAGGTGTGGGCGTACCGGAAGGTGCCGGTGACCGTCAGCTCCCGGTTCTGGATCGCCTGCACGGGCAGCGACGCCGAGCTCGACGGGCCCATCCCGACCAGGACCGCCCGGCCGAGCGGCTGCAGCGCGGTGATCCCCGCGCTGACGACATCCGGTACGCCGCTGCACTCCAACAGCACCTCAGGACCGAAAGACGCGTACGGGATCCCGGCGCGGCCGTCGATGACGTCGTCCACGCCGAACCGGCCGGCGACCTCCAGCCGGGCGGGGTCCACGTCCGCGATGCCGACCCAGCCGGCGCCGGCCGCCCGCGCCACCAACGCGGCCAGGACCCCGATCGGGCCGGCACCGGTGACCAGCACCCGGGAACCCATCCCGACGCCCGCCCGCCGGTTCGCCCAGATGCCCACCGACAGCGGCTCGATCAGGGCGGCCGCGTCGTCACTCAAGGCGTCCGGAACGGGATGCGCGAACGCCGCGTGCACGCTCAGGTACCGCACCAGCGCACCGTCGACCGGCGGCGTGGCCAGGAACTGCACGTCCGGGCACAGGTTGTACGCCCCCTGCCGGCATTGCTCGCAGCGGCCGCACGGCACGCCCGGCTCGACCGACACGCGCTGACCCACCTCGAGGGTCGTCACCGCTGACCCCCGGTCGACCACGGTGCCGCCCGCCTCATGGCCGAGGATCATCGGATCCACGACGACGTGGTCACCGATCCGGCCGTGCCGGTAGTAGTGCACGTCCGAGCCGCAGATGCCGACCGAACGCACCTCGACCAGCACCTCGTCGGGGCCCGGCACCGGCATCGGTCGGGCGGAGATGCGCAGGTCCCCGGCGGCGTGGAGTACGGCCGCCATGTTGCCTTCCGATACCGCTGTCATATCCCGAGGATGGCCCTCGCAACCTCACAGGTCCAGCGGTCGTGGGCGGGCTGACCAG
This sequence comes from Actinoplanes sp. NPDC004185, assembly GCF_053603475.1. Lineage (NCBI taxonomy): Bacteria > Bacillati > Actinomycetota > Actinomycetes > Micromonosporales > Micromonosporaceae > Actinoplanes > Actinoplanes sp. NPDC004185. The sequence goes on from NZ_JBSGFR010000029.1 coordinate 63,504, forward strand.
CGGCGGTGCCCGGGCCGGGCCGTGGCTCAGCCGCTTTTGCCCGTCCGCCGCGGCCCGCCGGCCGACGTGGCCCCGGCCCCCGCAGCGCCGTTGCCGCACTGGGCGCGCCCGAGCCGGCACCGAGGGCGTTCGCGCCTGCCACCGGCAGCCCGGCCGGCACGGTGTTCCGCCCTGAGCCCGGCCGTGAACGAAATTGACCGGCCGGCCATGGGTGTACCGGCAGGGCATCCCAGCCGGACCCGGCTCGCCGTACCGTCAGGACATGGACAACCGAGCCGAGGTCCGCGAATTCCTCACCACGCGGCGCGCGAAGATCAGTCCCGGGCAGGCCGGTCTGCCCTCCTCCGGGCAGCGCCGCGTGCCCGGGCTGCGCCGCAGCGAGGTCGCGGCCCTGGCCGGGATGAGCGTCGAGTACTACGCCAAGCTCGAACGCGGCACCCTCGCCGGGGTCTCCCCCGGTGTCCTCGACGCGATCGCCCGCACCCTGCGGCTCGACGACGCCGAACGTGCCCACCTGCTGCGCCTGGCCCACGAGGCCAACGGCAGCAACGCCGTCCTGCGCCCGCATCGCCGGCCCGGGCCGGGACAGCAGCTCCGGCCCAGCCTGCAATGGTCACTGGACGCCATCACCGCCGGCCCGGCCATCGTCGTCAACAATCGTCAGGACCTGCTCGCCGCCAACCACCTCGGCCGCGCCATGTACGGCGACGTCTACGCCGATCCCACCCGGCCACCGAACTTCGCCCTGTTCACCTTCCTCGACAGTGCGGCCCGGCGCTTCTACCCGAACTTCGACCTCGCCGCCGACATGACCGTCGCGAACCTGCGCACCGCGGCCGGCAAGGACCCCCACGACAAGGGTTTGCACGACCTCGTCGGTGAGCTGTCCACCCGCAGCGACGACTTCCGGCGCCGCTGGGGCGCTCACAACGTGCGCACCCACGGGACCGGCGTGAAGACCTTCCACCACCACGCCGTCGGCGACCTCGAACTCGCCTACGAGAGCATGGACCTGCGCGCCGACCCCGGCCTGACCATGACCCTGTACGCCGCGCAGCCCGGCTCCCCCACCGAGGACACTCTGCGCCTGCTGGCCTCCTGGGCCGCCACCCACCGGGCCCCGGCCTCCGGCGAGCGGCTCACCAACCGCTGACCCGAGGCGGCCGGTGCCGCAGCGGTGGCCGCCCGGGGGCGCACGATCAGCCCGCCCGGACGTCCACAGTCGCGGTGACGGCACCCTCCATGCCGGCGATCCGGCCGGCGGCGTCGCCGTCCAGGTGACCGAGAATCACGATGCCGGGGTAGTACGACTGATCGCCGTAGTAGAGGACAAGATCGTTGCCGGGTGCGTAGTAGCCGACATCGCCGACATCCGGGTCGGCACCGTCCGGCTGGCCGTCCAGCGACAGCGGCGACGGCAGCGGGCCGGTCTTCTCCACCGAGCCGTGATCGGTCATCGCGATGGTCAGCGGCAGCTGGGCGATCAGGTCACGACCGGCCGCACTGTCCCGGATCGTGGCCGCGAAGCGCTGGTCGCCGATGACGATACTGATCTTCATCTGCTCCTCCTGAGGGGATGCGGCGGCCGGGCCGCTGGGCCGGGGCGTCGCCGGGGCGGTGGCTGATGCGTTCACCGGGGTGTCCGCGGACCGGTCGGGGCCACCGCAGCCGGCGACGATCGTCACCAGCGCTGCGCGGACGGCCGTGCGGGAGGCCGGCATGACATCTCCGTTCGTCGGTCGGGGCGTGCGCAACGGTCACGCGTTTCGAGGAACTCGTCGACCGCCGGCGCGAACCGGTGCAGCACGGGCGGCGACTCGGCTATGGGCGCAGGAGGGCCTTGACGGCGCGGCGCTCGTCCATGGCCTGGTAGCCCTCGGCGGCCCGGTCGAGGGGCAGGTCGAGGTCGAACACCTTGCCCGGGTCGATGGTGCGGTCGCCGATCATCTCCATCAGGTCGGGCAGGAAGCGGCGTACGGGGGCCGGGCCGCCGTGCAGGTGCACCAGCGCGCCGAACAACTCCAGGCCCGGCAGCGCGACATCGTGGGTGACGCCGACGAAGCCGACGTGGCCGCCGGGCCGGGCTGAGTGAATGGCCTGCATCATCGACTCCTGGGTGCCGACGGCCTCGACCACCGAGTGCGCGCCGAGCCCGCCGGTCAGCTCCTTGATCCGCTCGATGCCCTCGTCGCCGCGCTCGGTGACGATGTCGGTGGCACCGAAGTCACGGGCCAGCTTCTGCCGCGGCTCGTGCCGGCTCATGGCGATGATCCGCTCGGCGCCGAGCTGCCTGGCCGCCAGCACCGCGAGCAAGCCCACGGCGCCGTCACCGACCACCGCGACGGTCTTCCCGGGACCGGCCTCGGCCGCGACCGCGGCGAACCAGCCGGTGCCCAGCACATCGGAGGCGGCCAGGTAGCCAGGGATGAGGTCGGCCGGCGGCACCTCGGGGGTGGCGACCAGGGTGCCGTCGGCGAGCGGGATCCGCGCGTACTGCGCCTGGGTGCCGACCGTGCCCATCAGGACGCGGTGGACGCAGCCGGACTGGTAACCGGCCCGGCAGATCTCGCACGTGTTGTCCGAGGCCCAGAACGAGCCGACGACGAACTGGCCCGGCCGCAGCGTGGTGACCTCGCTGCCGACCTCCTCGACGATGCCGACGTACTCGTGGCCCATCGGGGTCGCGCCGTCGAGCTTCTCGATACCCCGGTACGGCCACAGGTCGGAGCCGCACACGCAGGCCGCCGACACCTTGATGACGGCGTCGGTGGGCTGCTCGATCCGCGGGTCCGGACGGTCCTCGACACGGACATCCCCCGGTCCGTGCATGACGACACCACGCATGATGATCTTCTCCTCGGTCTCGTTGTTCGTCGTCCGAGCCGCGACGAGTCAGCTCGGTGCATCGGCCGGCCGGGCCAGCACAAGGAGTCCGACCATGGACAGGACAGCGCCGCCGACCATGAGCAGCGCCATCGGTACCGCGGTGTGTTCGCCGCCGAGCCCGGCGAGCGGGGCGATGGTTCCGGCGGCCACCCACTGGACGAAGCCGAGAACCGCCGAACCCGTACCGGGATGCTCGGGCACCTCGGCCGAAGCCAGGGCACCGCCGTTGGCGATCATCAGGCCCTGGGCCGTCATGAGCACGAAGAAGCAGCCGGCCGCCAGCAACAGCGGCGTACCGAACCACACCGCGCCGGCCAGCATCACGACACCGGCCGCCAGGGCGGCGAGCTGCCCGGCGAGGATGACCTTACGGGTGGCGACCCGGCCGGCCAGCCGGGCCGCGACCAGGGCGGCGACGGTCATCCCGGCGGCATTGGCCGCGAAGTCGGCCGAGTACGCGATCGGCGACATCCCGTTCATCGACTGCAGCACGAACGCCGAGGTGGCCACGTAGGCGAACAACGCCGCCATGGCCGAGCCGGTGACCAGCAGATAGCCGACGTAACGACGGTTGGCCAGCACCTGGCGCCCGGCGACGGCGAACGCGCGCAGACCGCCGCTGTGCCGCTGCTCCGGCGGCAGCGACTCCGGGACGGCGACCAGCACCGCGACCAGCATCGCCACGGTCAGGGCCGCGACGGTCCAGAACGACACCCGCCAGTGCGACAGCTGCAGGATGACCGCGCCCAGCAACGGCCCGGCGATCGGCGCGACACCACCGACCCCGGCCACGACGTTCAGCACCCGGACCAGCCGGGCACCGGTCGCCAGGTCCACGATGATCGCCCGGCCTATCACCATCGCCCAGCCACCGGCGAAGCCCTGCATAAGCCGCGCCAACATCATCACAGCGATCGACGGGGTGAGCGCGCAGACGATCGAGGCGAGGGTCATCACCACGAGAGCGACGAGCAGCGGCCGGCGCCGGCCGCGCTGATCCGACACCGGGCCGCCGATCAACTGGCCCAGGGCCATGCCGACGAAGAACGTGGTCAGGGTCAGCTGCACCTGCGTCGCCGACGCGGACAGCTCGTCGGCCACCTGCGGGAACGCCGGCACGTACATGTCGGTGGCCAGCGGTGCGATGGCGGTCAGGAAGATCACCGTGCCGATCAGCCCGGCGGTGAGCGCGGGCCGGCGACGGGCGAGGGGCTGTTCGGGTACGGAGGTCAGCGCAAGCACCCGACCAGCACACCTCGCCCCGGCGCGGCGAGGAAGTCACGGACGAGGGGTGTACGGGCAGTACACCGCTGTCCGCCTGCGCGGCGGGTCGCCGGCTCCCGGTACCGTGCTTCCCGTGATCGAGCCCGGGATGGAGATCAACGCGGATCTGGTCCGCGAGCTGCTGCGGGAGCAGCACCCGGACCTGGCCGACCGTCCCATCCGCGAGGTGGCGGGCGGCTGGGGCAACCAGATGTGGCGCCTCGGGGACGACCTGGCCGTCCGGATGCAGCGGATGGACACGAGCCCCGATCCGCAGCTCAAGGAGCGCCGCTGGCTGCCGGTGCTGGGCCCACGCCTGCCGCTTCCGATCCCGGCGCCGGTACGCGACGGATCGCCGTCCGAGCGCTTCGCCAAGCTGTGGACCGTCATGACCTGGGTCGAGGGCACCCCCTGGACGAGGGGACGATCGTCCGGGGCGACCATGCGGCCGACACGTTGGCGGCGTTCCTCGCCGCGCTGCACGTGGAGGCGCCCGCCGACGCGCCGGGTGCCTCGGACTTCGGCGCCCACCCCAAGGACTCCGCGGGCGGGTTCGAGTATTTCCTGGGCGCCGTGGACCTCGACTTCTTCGGTTTTGCCGAGGGTGACATCCGGGCCGTGTGGGAGGACGCGGCGGCGACCCCCGAGTGGCCGGGACCACGGGTATGGGTGCACGGGGACCTGCATCCCGCGAACGTCGTCGTCGCCGACGGCACGCTGGCGGGCATCGTCGACTTCGGTGCGCTCTTCGCCGGCGATCCGGCCTGGGACCTCGGGGCCGCTTGGCTGCTGTTGCCCGAGGGAGGCGCTTCGCGGTTCTTCGACAGCTACGCCCGCGCGGACGAGCCGACGGTCCGGCGGGCCCGCGGCCTGGCTGCCCTGAAGAGCCTGTTCCTGATGCTGATGGGCCAGAACGGGGACCGCGGCCTGCCCGGCGGCAAGCCGAACTGGGGACCCGCGGGCCGGTCGGCCCTGGACCGTGTCCTGAAGGGCCTCTGACCGGGCTAGGCGTCGAGGTGCACCGTCTCGGCGGACTGGCCGGGGCGGATGGTGAACGGGGTTCCGGACACCGAGTAGTCGCCGAAGAAGCCGCGGACCACGACCGTGCCGTCGGAACCGGTCCGCATCTCGGTCGGTGGCAGCCACCACTGTCCCTTGATGAGGCCCTCCAGCGCGTCGTACGAGGGCTTGCGGCTGCCGTCCGCGAGCACCAGCCCGACCGGCGCGCCCAGCCAGGCGCCGTCGTCGGTGAGCCCCCAGTAGTTGATCGATGCCACGGCGGGGTGGGCCATCAGCGACCGGTAGTGCCGGACGATCTCGTCGGCCTGGCGGGCCTCCCCCTCGGGCGTCGTCGGCCAGTCCGGGATCTGGTAGTCGTTGAGGTCGACGATCTCGGACGGCATCAGGTGCCCGGACACCAGGGTGCTCTCGGTCAGGTGCAGCGGCAGGCCGTAGCGGGCGAACCGGTCGAGCATGCCCCGCATGTACTCCTCGCCGCGGTACCCCTGGTGCATGTGGGTCTGCAGCCCGATCGCGTCGATCCGGATGCCGGCTTCGAGCACCCCTTCGATCAGGCACTCGTACGCCGAACTGAGGTCGAAGTCGTTGAGCACCAGGGTGACCGCCGGACTGGCCGCGCGGGCCTCCTCGAACGCCATCCGCACCATGGCGATGCGCCCTCTGGCCCGGGCCAGCCGCGTGATGGCGTTGTCCCCGTTCGCGAAGACCGGCATGATCACGGCCTCGTTGATGGCGTCCCAGAGGTCGATCACGCCGGCGAATCCACCGACGAGCTCGCGGATCCGGGTGCGCTGCAACCGTTCCACCTCACCGAGGTCCAGGTCGAGCAGCCACGGCGGCTGCACCGTGTGCCAGACCAGCGGGTGACCCTTGACGGTGACGCCGCGGTCGGCGAGCCAGTGTGCGGTGCTCGTCAGCCGTTCGACGTCGGTCGTGCCCGGCCGCGGCTCGTAAGGTCCCCAGTAGAACGGCAGGGTCGCGGTGTTGAACAGGTTGAGCCACAAGTCGCCCAGCCGGTCCAGGGTCAGGGCCGTCGCGCCGCCGAAGGCCGGGCCGGCCGCGTCGGGTGGCGGGCCTCCGACGAGGCTGACGAAGTCGAATCCTATGTTGCCGAAAGGGAACGCGTGCCGCTGCTGGGCCACGGTGACGACCCGGTCGCTGAGCGGCCTCCGGTCCGGCCCGAGCACGGTGAGGGTCACCTCGCCGATCCGGTGCGGCATGTCCTCGTCAGGCATTGTCCGTTCCTTCCCGGTCCTCGGCGAGCTGCTTGATGTGGGCCGCGCGCTGCTCGAGCAGTCGCCGCAGATACGGCGAGAGCACCAGCCGGGTCACCAGAACCCCGAGCGGACCGAACGGCGCGGTGACCGTCATGCGGTCTGTCATCTGGGTCCACCCGCCGCCGAGATCCTCGAAACCGTGCTCGTGGACGAGAGTACGGAAGGGACCGCGGACCTGCTCGTCGACGAACCGACGCGGCGGATCGTGCGCGGTGATGCGGCTGGTCATGGACCAGATGATGCCGAAGTGACGCGCTCGGAACGTGACCTCGTCCCCGAGCCGGACCTCGCGCCTGCCCGTGCTCGTCGTAGCCGTCTCCCGGCTCGCGGCCAGGGAAGCGGCGTGGACGTCCATGTCCAGTTCCAGCTCGAAGACCACCTCGGCATCCGCATGGATGTCCGTCGTGACCTCGATGAGTGCGGGCATCGGCGTCAGGACGTGACGTCGACCAGGACCTTGCCGACCATGCCCTGCTCCACCGCCCGGTGCGCGTCGGCGGTGCGGGCGAGCGGGAAACGGACCAGCGGCAGGCCGTGCTCCTCCCCGACCGGCAGGACGCCGTCGTTCACCGCGGCGGCGACGTCCTCGGCGGCCGCCGTCAGCGCCTCCGGTCCGACCGTGTAGAGCACGAGGAACTGGAAGCGCGTGTTCAGCGTCATGTTCTGCCGTACGTCGAGCTGGACCGGTTTGCCGCCGTCGTTGGCGTACGTCGAGATCGTGCCCCGGGTGCGCAGCACGGCCAGGTCCAGGGCGAGGTTCGCGCCCAGCGCGACCTCGGCGACGATGTCGACGCCGTCCGGGGCGATCTCCCGGATGCTCGCGGCCGGATCACCCTCGCGGTAGTTGATCACGTGGTGGGCGCCGGCCGCGGTGGCCAGCCGGGCCTTCTCCGGTCCGCTGATCGTGCTGATGACGGTGGCGCCGGCCCACCGGGCGAGCTGGATGACCGCATGCCCGACCGCACCGGCCCCGCCCGCGGCGAGCACCACCTTGCCGTCGAGCGCTCCGGGCCGCAGGCGCCGCGGCCCGTCCTCGGCGACGGTCAGGGCCCGGTGCGCGGTGAGAGCCGGTACGCCGAGCGAGGCGCCGACGTCGAACCCGACCGCGTCCGGCAGTGGCACGGCCTGCGCGGCGGGGACGACGGTGAACTCGGCGGCGGTGCCGGTCGGGCGCCCGGCCGTGGCCATGTACAGCCAGACGCGCTGCCCGGCCCGGCCCGGGTCGACGCCCGCGCCGACCGCCTCGATCACTCCGGCGCCGTCCAGGTGCGGCGTGACCTCGGGGAACTGCAGTGAGTTGGTGGCACCCGAGCGGGTCTTCCAGTCGGTCGGATTGACGCCGGACACCGCGACCCGGACGCGTACCTCGCCCGGGCCGGGGCTGGGCAGGTCGCGCTCGGCGAGCTGAAGAACGTCGGGATCGCCGGTGGCGCCGTACACGATGGCTTTCATGCCGTGATTCTCCCAGGCCGGGCGGTGCGGATGCCCGTCAGAACGACGTCCAGATAGCGCCGCGTCAGCGGGGCGCGCTCGTCCGGGGTCGCGTGCACGGTGGCGGCGAAGACGACGCCGCACATCAGGCGGACGACGTCGTCGTGGGTGACGTCGGGGCTGACGACTCCCGCGGCCTGGGCGCGGTCGAGCAGGTGGCCGGTCGCCGCGGTCAGGCGGGTGACCAATGCGGTGGTCTCCGGCAGGGCGTGCGCCGTGGCGGCGAAAACGGGCTGGATGGAGGCGTCCCGCAGCTGGGCGTCGATGCCCGCGAGCAGGAAGCCGGCGAACGCCTCCCACGCCTCGTCGGCGGCGGCGCGGTCGGCCCGGGCGACGAGCTCTTCCAGGCCGGGACGGGCGAGCGTCTCGAGCAGGGCCTCCGGGGTCGGGAAGTGGCGGTAGACGGTGGCCACCCCGATCGAAGCCGCGCGGGCGACGTCGTTGAGCCGCAGGGACTCGCCGTCGTCCACGAAGCGCCGGGCCGTGTCGACGATGTGCTGCCAGTTGCGGGCCGCGTCCTTGCGGATCCGGGTGGTCGTCACGTGACCAGGATAACGGATACCTCATCCACTTCATGCTACGGTGAAGCGGATAGATCATCCGTACGTGTGGGGGGCCTGCTCATGACCATCACCAGGGGCGAGATCGACGTGGCGGGCCGGCCCCGCACGTACACGCTGGTCACTCCGCCCGGCGGCGACCACGACCGCCTCCTGCTGGTTTTCCACGGCTCCACGCAGAACGCCGGCGTGTTCCGCACCTTCACCGGCAACGCGTTCGACCAGGTGGGCGACGCCGCTGTCGCGTACCTCGACGGTTTCCGGGGCAACTGGAACGACTCCCGCAAGGCCAGCCGTTTCCCGGCCCGGGTGCAGAACATCGACGACGTGGCGTTCGCCGAGACGGCCGTCAAACAGCTCGGCGACGGCCGCCCCGTCTATGCGGCGGGCTTCTCCAACGGCGGCGGCCTGGTGATCCGGCTCCTGCACGAGCGGCCCGATCTGCTCGACGGTGGCGTCGTCATCGCGGCCCAGCAGCCCGCGCCGGACAACTTCGTGCTGCCCGGCCTGCCGGTGGTGCCGAAGCCGGTGCTGTTCTTCCACGGCACGAAGGACCGGATCGTGCCGTACGGCGGCGGGCAGATGGCCGCCTGGGCGCGGTTCGCTTTCAAGGTCGGCGGCACGATGCTGTCCGCACCGGAGACCGCCGCGTACTTCGCTGCCCGCAACGGCATCACCGCCGCCCCGGTCACCGTCGACCTGCCGGCGCGGGCCGGGCGGCCGGGCCGGACCTCGGTGAGCCGGACCGACTACCGCCAGGACGGGCACGCACCGGTCACCCTCTACACCGTCCACGGCGGAGGGCACACCATTCCCGGCGCCACGCCCTCACCGAGACTGATGGGCCGGACCGCCACGGACGTGTACGTGACCGAAGCGATCGCGGAGTTCTTCGCCTTCGGCCGGTGACGCGGCAAACGAGTGGACATGAACCCCTCTCGAGGTTCTACCGTCGGGCCATGACCGCGATCACGGGCCACCGCCGTACGTTCTTCCACCTGCTGGCGAGCACGCTGCTGGTGTCGGTGGTGAACTACACCGTCTGGTTCGCGGTGACCTTCTGGGTGTACCTGCAGACCCGCTCGGTCTTCGCCACGGGTCTGGTGGCCGCCGTGTTCCTCGTGCTCACCGCGCTGACCGGCATCTGGTTCGGCAGCCTGGTCGACCACCACGCGAAGAAGACGATGATGCAGGTCTCCGCGGCCGTCTCGCTCCTGCTGTACGCGGCCGCCTTCGCCCTGTATCTGGTGACACCCCCGGCCTCGTTCACCGAGGCGGGCAGCGTCACGTTGTGGGCGTTCGTCCTGCTGCTCATGGTGGGCGTCATCGCGGGCAGCATCCGCACGATCGCGCTGCCGACGCTGGTGACCGTGCTGATCGACGAGGATGCCCGGGACCGGGCCAACGGGCTCGTCGGCACGACGTCGGGCACCTCGTTCCTGGTCACCTCGGTGATCAGCGGCCTCCTGGTGGCGATCGACGGCATGGTCTGGGTGCTCGTGCCGGCCCTGGTCGTCCTGGTCCTCGCCCTGGTCCACCTGGCCGTGGTGCCGGTGCCCGCCCCGGCGGTGGACGTGCCCGCCGGCGAGGAACGCCGCGTCGACCTGCGCGGGACGATCCGCGTGGTGGCCGAGGTGCCCGGCCTGCCCGCGCTGATCCTGTTCTCCGCGTTCAACAATCTGCTCGGCGGCGTCTTCATGGCGCTGCTGGACGCGTACGGGCTGTCTCTCGTCTCGGTGCAGGCGTGGGGACTGTTGTGGGGCGTGCTGAGCACCGGGTTCATCGTGGGCGGGCTGCTCATCGCGCGTACCGGGCTGAGCCGTAACCCGGTCCGGTTGCTGCTGCTGGTCAACGTCACCCTGTGGACCGTGACGCTGGTGTTCCCGTTGCGTTCCTCGGTCTGGCTGATGGCGGCGGGCCTGTACGTCTACATGCTGGCCGTACCGTTCGCCGAGGCGGCCGAGCAGACCATCCTGCAGAAGGTGGTGCCGTACGAGCGGCAGGGCCGGGTCTTCGGCTTCGCGCAGAGCGTGGAGCAGGCCGCCTCCCCGCTGACCGCGTTCCTCATCGCGCCGGTGGCCCAGTTCGTGGTCATCCCGTTCATGACCGACGGCGCCGGGGCCCGGACGATCGGCAGCTGGTTCGGCACGGGCGCCGATCGCGGGCTCGCGCTGGTGTTCGTGCTCACCGGGGTGGTCGGCCTGATCGCCACCGTGGCCGCACTGGGCAGCCGGCCGTACCGGCGGCTCAGCGCCCGGTACGCGCAGGAGCCGGCGCCCGCCGCGCCCGGGACCGCGGTGGCCGGGTGAGCCGCCCGGCTCAGTCGAGCAACCCGACACGGTGGGCGAACAGCGCCGCCTGCACCCTGTTGTCGCAGCCCAGCTTGAGCAGGATCCGGCTGACGTGGGTTTTCACGGTGCTCTCGGAGATGACGAGACGCTCGCTGATGCCGGTGTTGGACAATCCCTGAGCCAGCAGTCTCAGCACCTCACGCTCCCGGTCGCTGAGCCCGTCCAGGCGGGCCGCCGCCGCTTCACCCGGCGGGGAGGGGCGCAGTCGCCGGAGCTGGGTGACAGCCCGGCGGGTCACCGGTGGGGACAGGAACATCTCGCCGGCCGCGACCGCCCGCAGGGCCGGTGCCAGTTCGTCGGCGGCCGAGCTCTTGAGGACGAAGCCGGCCGCGCCGCCCGCGATCGCCTCGTCGATGTAGTCCACCTCACCGAACGTCGTCAGCATGAGGACCGCGGCCTTCGAACTGCGGGAGATCTCCCGCAGTGCCGCCAGGCCGTCCAGCGCGGGCATCTTGATGTCCAGCAGGACGACGTCCGGACGGTGCCGGATCGTCAGGTCACGGGCCTGGACGCCGTCGGTGGCCTCGGCGACGACCTCGACGCCGGGGATGCCGCCGAGGACCAGGCGGATGCCGCCGCGGGTCAGCTCGTCGTCGTCGGCGATCACGACGCGCAGCGGGGCCGGGTCAATCGACATCGTCGAGCGTCTCCTTCGAGATGAGGGCTCCCGCTCGGAAGCAGAAACGGTATCCCTCGCCGTCCTGGCGTCGCAGCGCGGGAGCGGCCCGGTACACCAGGCAGTCGGCGCCGGGCGGCACCGGCCTGCCGGCTGAGCCGGGGCCGAGCCGGGCGGTCTTGTCCGGCAGCTTCTTCCGTACGGCCGTTGCCGCGTCACCGATCCGCAGCTCGTCGTACGTCGCCCGGCTGACGCTCTGTTGCCGGAGACCGATCCACAGGCCACCGGCGCACAACGCGATCACCAGCACCACGGTGAGCAGGGCGGCCGCGGTCCAGACCCGGCGGCGCTGGTCGACGCGACGCAGGTCCTCGCCGAATTCCTCGACCGGGGCCGCTTTCACGCTGCGGGGTTCCGCGCCCGCCGGGCCGGTACCGGAAAGCGGAAGCGTGGCGGCGATCCGGAACCCGCCGCCCGGTTCGGCGCCGTGGTACAGCACGCCACCGGCGATCCGCACGCGCTCGGCCAGGCCGTACAGGCCCTGGCCGCTGGTGGCGCCGCGGTGCGGGCGACCCGCGTCGTTGACGACCTCCAGGATCAGCGCGTCGTCCTCGTACCGGACGGCCGCTCGGATGGCGCTGCCTTGGGCGTGCCGCAAGGCGTTGGTGATGCCCTCCTGCAGCGTGCGGTACGCCGCCTGATCGATCATGGCCGGGACGGGGACGGCCGCACCCGAGCGGTCGAGCTCGATCCGCGCGCCGGCCGCCCGGGCGTCGGTGACCAGCTTCTCGACGTCGGCGAGCGTGGCGCGCTGCCGGGGCTCGTCCTCGGTGGACTCCTCGCGCAGCACCGCGAGGATGTCCCCCAGCTCGTCCATCGCGGAGGTGGCGGTGGCGTGCAGCAACCGCAACGTCTCCGGGGACGGTTCCGGTGCGGAACGCAGAGCGCCGGTGTACAGGGATATCAGCGTCAGCCGGTGGCCCAGCGAGTCGTGCATCTCCCGGGCGATCCGGGCCGCCTCGCGGACCCGGGCCCGCTCGGCGACGATCTGCTGCTGTTCGCTGAGGTGCACGGTCCGCTCATGCATGAGCACGAGGATTCGCCGGCGCTGGGCGGAGAGCCGGGCGAGCGTCGCCGGGAACACGATGACGACGATGAACAGACCGGCCGTGAACAGGACCTGGGGCAGACTGAACGCCCGCAGTTGGAGCAGGCCCCCGCCGATCTGGCAGGCGAGCACCGCGGTAAGGGTGGCGGCCAGTCGCCCTGCCCCGCGGATCCGGTATCCGGCGGAGTATCCGAGGCCGAAGAGCAGCACCATGTCCGACCGGCCGGCCCCGCTGCCGACAGCCGCCGAGACGATCAGGACGGCCCCGGGGAACCGGCGCCGCCCGGCGACCAGCGCGGCGTCGAGCACGGCGTAACCGGCAAGCTGCGCGGGCGGGACGTCACGGAGCAACGACAGACCAGCCGTCACGCCCGCGAGCGCGACGGCCAGCACGATCTCGTACGCGACCCGGCCCGGTCCGGCCGCCCGTACCGCTGCCCACCCCGACGCCACCGCCGCTGCCGGACGCCTCATGCGCCGTCGATCCTGATCTGTTTCTTCTCGGTGAGCTTGCCGCCGGCGAAACAGAACCGGAAGAGCGGACGGTTCTTGCTCTCGGTCAGCGGCTTGAGCGCGTAGTAGGCGCAGGTCGCGCCGGCGGGTTTGCCCTGCCGGGTGGGATCGTCGCCGTAGATGGTCTCCTCGTCGTCGTCCAGCGGTGTCGGCAGCGCATCGCGCACCGTGGTCTCCGCGGTCCCGACCGCCTGCGCGTCGAACTGCTGCTGCGTGATGGACGACCTGCTGATCTCCCGCCCCACGTCCAGGGCCCGGTAGCCGAACCAGCCGCCGACGCCGCACACCAGCACGACCACGCCGGCGATGATCAGAAGGACCTTGCGCATGTCTGTCTCCTCGTTCCGTCGGATGGGTCCAGGATTCCGAGAAGGCGACCAGGGTTCGACGGCCCATTGAATGATCTTCGATCGCCGTCGATGGTACGAAAGTGCCACTACGCCCGCCGCGCCCGGCCGCCGGCGCACCGGGCGGGGTAGACATTGGCGGAAATCAATATATTCTGGGAGCGCTCCCAGGTCTGTGTCCGTCACTCTGCTCGAGGAGCCGACATGTCGCGACGACTCGCACTGGTCCTGTCCGCGCTTCTGCTGACCTCGGTGTCGGTGCCGGGCATCGCCGCGGCCGGCCCCGCCCACACCCGGGTGGCGCCCCTCGCCGAGCTGACCGTGGTGTCCGAACAGGTGGCTTCCGGCCTGCGGCGCCCGATCGCGATCACCGGGCTGCCCGACGGCCGGATGCTGATCGCCGAGAAGGACGGCACCGTCCGCGCCTACCACCCCGACACGGGCCTGGCAGCCGAGCCGGTGCTCGACCTGACCGCCCGGATCGACACGTCGGACAACGAGCGCGGCCTGCTCGGCATCACGCCGGCGCCGAACTTCGCGCGGACCGGGATCCTCTACGTCGCCTACACGAGCCTGCCGGCCGGCACGCTGACCCTGGCCCGGGTGCCCCTCAGCGCCCCGGAGCGACTCCAGGTGTTGCTCACCCAGGAGCACTCCGAGTACGGCAACCACAACGGCGGGCAGGTGGCGTTCGGCCGCGACGGCTACCTCTACTGGTCGCTCGGCGACGGCGGGCACGCGAACGACCCGTTCAAGGCCGGCCAGGACCTCGGCACTCTGCTCGGCAAGATCGTACGGATCGACGTGAACCGCGCCTGCGGGGCGAAGCCCTACTGTGTGCCGTTCGACAACCCGTTCGTCCGTACGGCGGGCGCGCGGCCGGAGATCTGGGTCTACGGGCTGCGCAACCCGTGGCGGTTCTCCATCGACCCGGCCGACAACTCGCTGTGGATCGGCGACGTCGGCCAGGGCCTGGTCGAGGAGGTCGACCACATCCGCCCGTCGCAGCGGGGCGCGAACCTCGGCTGGTCCTGCCGGGAGGGCACCCCGGTCTTCGATCCGCAGCAGTGCACGCCCGGCGGGAAGTACACCGACCCGGTCTTCGAGTACGAGCACTTCATGACGGAGAGCTGCTCGGTGACCGGCGGCGTGGTGTACCGAGGGTCCCGGACCCCCGAGGCCCGGGGCACCTACATCGCGAGCGACTACTGCTCGACCCTCGCGTTCGCCGTGCGTCCCCAGCCCGGGGGCGGCTACGAGTCCGCCACGATCGGGCGCTTCCCGACCCAGCCGACCGCGTTCGGCACCGACGTGCACGGCGAGCTGTACGTGCTCAGCGACCTCCCGGGTTGGCTCAACCGGGTGCGTTTCGAGCGCGTCCAGCCACCGTCCAGCGCGGTGGCGAACCGCTGAATCGCGCTATCGGGCCGGAGCGGGTGACGCGGTGGCCGGTTCCTCGGTCACCTTGTCCGCCGAGCGGGGGATCAGGCCGGCCAGCACCACCATGACCACGGACACCAGCAGCATGGCGATGAAGATGCGGTGCACGGCGTCGGTCAGCCGGGCCGGGTCGACGGCGCCGCGGCCGACCACCGCGTTGGCCATCGCGCCGAAGACCGCTACGCCCAGGGCGCTGCCCAGTGAGCGGAGGAAGATGTTGTTCGCGGTCACCACGCCGCGCTCGGTCCAGCCGACGCTGGACTGCGCGGCGATCAGCGTGGGCGCCGCGGTCAGACCCATGCCCAGGCCGATGACCAGGCAGTAGGCGCCGACCTCGACGACCGAGGACTGCCGGTCGAGCAGCAGCAACAGCGCGACCCCGCCGACGACCAGCGTCGAGCCGATCAGGGCGCAGCCGCGGAAGCCGATGCGCAGGTACACCTTGCCGGCCTGGCTGGCCGAGATGGGCCAGCCGATGGTGAGGGCGCCCAGGGCGAGACCGGCGACCAGCGGGCCGGCCCCGAGGGCTTCCTGGGCGTACACGGGAATGTAGGAGCTGAGGCCGAGCAGGATCGCCCCGACGCCGACCGACAGGAAGCCGCTGCTGACCAGCAGCCGGCGGCGGAAGATCCACAGCGGGAGCACCGGGTCGGGCGCGGAGCGCTCGACGAAGCCGAACGTGACCAGCAGGGCCACGCCGAGGCCGAGGATCGCGATGCTGACCGGTGAGGCCCAGGACCAGGCCTGACCGCCCTCGAGCACGCCCAGGATCAGCAGAGTGAGACCGGCGGCGAGGAGGCCGGCGCCGCGGTAGTCGACGGCCGGGCGCTTCCGCTCGACCCGCTCGTGGAAACGGCGCCAGATCGCGGCCCCGGCCAGCAGGCAGATGGGGATGTTGACGAAGAAGATCCAACGCCACGACACCCACTCGGAGAACACCCCACCCAGGGTGGGCCCGACCACCGACGCGATGCCCCAGACACTGGCCACGTACCCCTGGACCTTGGCCCGCTCGCGGACCGAGTAGAGGTCGCCGATGATCGTGATGGTGGTCGGCATGATCGCCCCGGCGCCGAGGCCCTGGAGCACCCGGAAGACGATCAGCGGCAGAATGCTCCAGGCCACGCCGCACAGGATCGAGCTGACCAGGAACAACCCGATCCCCCAGAGGATCACCGGCTTGCGGCCGAACAGGTCGTTGAGCTTGCCGTAGATCGGCACCGACACGGCCTGGGCCAGCAGATAGACGGAGAAGAGCCAGGGGAACTCGGTGAAGCCGCCGATGTCGTCGACGATCGACGGCACCGCGGTGGCGATGATCGTCGAGTCGATGGCGATGAGCCCGGTGGAGAGCATCACCGCGAGCAGGACCGGGCCGCGTTCGGAGCGCAGCCCCACATTGTTCTCCGTCACCCTGCCTACCTACCCCGCGCGAGTCGTCATCACGCGGCGGACGGGAGAAGGAGTGCGAGATCACCCCGGCGACAGGGCGGAAGGCCGGAGTGCCGGGGGTGGCGGACGCCCGTCCGGTGTGTCAAGTTGGAGCCTTCCGACCGTTTCCTGGGAGCCAGAATGTCGTCGATCGACCTGCAGCCGGACCGACCGCACTCGGCCCGGATCTACGACTACCTGCTCGGCGGCAAGGACAACTTCGAGGCCGACCGGGCGGCGGCCGGCGAGATGCTGAAGCACACGCCGAACCTGGCCATCTCGATGAGGGCCAACCGCCGGTTCATGGGCAAGGTGGGGACCTACCTGGCGACCCAGGGTATTCGCCAGTTCCTGGACGTGGGGACCGGTCTGCCCACTCAGCCCAACCTGCACGAGACCGTGCAGGGCATCGCCTCGGACGCGTCGGTCGTGTACGTGGACAACGACCCCCTCGTGCTCGCGCACGCCCGGGCGCTGCTCACTCCGGTGGGCACCGGCCGGGTCGCCTACCTGGACGCGGACCTGCGCCGGCCCGACGACATCCTCAGCTCACCGGACGTCGCCGCCTTCGACCTGACCAGACCGGTCGCGCTCACGTTGATCGCCGTGCTGCAGCACATCACCGACGACGAGCAGGCCCGCGACATCATCACCCGCTTGACGCAGCCGCTGGCCCCCGGCAGCGCCCTGGCGATCTCCAGCGTGACCGTCGAGAACGACCCGGACGGCGGTCCGGGCACCGTGCGGACCTACAACCAGAACGGTGTGCCGGTGGTGGCCCGCAACCGCGCCGGGGTGGAAGCGCTCTTCGCCGGGTTCGAGCTCGTCGAGCCCGGGGTGGTGCCGGTGCACCACTGGCACCCCGCCGAGGAGGACAAGCACGTCAGTGACAAGGACGTCTACATGTACGGCGCAGTCGCCCTCAAACGCTGACCCGCCGGTTCAGGCCTGCTCCCGGCTGCACCACCAGCTCGTACGCCCGCCGACGGTGCTCTTGACCATGGGCGCGCCGTCGCGGGGGCAATGACCTCCCGGTACGCGGAACGGGATGATCCCCAGGGTGTGCACCCCGCCGTCCTTGATCGCCGAGCGGACCGCCCGGCGCGTGGCCCGCAGCAGGCGGTCGACGTCGTCGGCGGTGAGCTTGTCGACCCGGCGCCCCGGGTTGACGCGCGCCGACCACAGGATCTGATCGGCCAGCAGGTTCCCGATCCCGGCGATCGCCTCCTGGTCGAGCAGGCGCGCCTTGACCGGCGCGGTGCCGGACGCGAGCGCCGTGCGGAACTCGGCCGGGGTCATCGTGGCCGCGTCCGGCCCCAGCGAGGCGATCGGCGGGTCCAGGCGTACGCGGCCGAGCCGGCGGGGGTCGACCAGCATCAGCCGGCCACCGTCGGCGAACGTCAGCGAGAAGCGGCCCCACCGGTAGTCGCCGAGCCGGCGGCGGCCCTCCCAGTAGTCACCGCCGTCGATCTCGGAGCCGTCCGGGTCGGCGATCACGATCTTGCCGGACATGCCCAGGTGGATGCCGAGCTCCGGGCCGTCGTCGCCGGCATCGCACCACATGCTCTTGCCCCGGCGGTGCGCCGCGGTCAGGGTCCGCCCGACCAGCGCGTCGCGGATCTGGCCCGGCAGGTGCGGACGGCACACGTACGTGTCGGAGTCGTCCACGCCGACGATCTCGCGGCGCAGGCCGGCGCGCTCGATGACCGCCCGCGCCGATTCGACTTCCGGCAGCTCCGGCATGGCTTCTCCCCGATCGGTGGACGCGGGAGCCGCCCGGGCTGTTCGCCCGGGCTGCCTCCTGTGTACGGCAACTACCCTCAGGCCGCCGCGACCATGCCGGTGGACACGGGCTCCAGCGCCGAGCCGAGGATCTCCCGGACGTCGGAGACGATGTGTACGGTCAGCGCCTTCAGCACGTCGGCCGGCACCTCGTCGAGGTCGGGCTCGTTGCGCTGCGGCAGGTACACCTCGGTCAGGCCGGCCCGCTGCGCGGCGAGCAGCTTCTGCTTCACGCCGCCGATGGGCAGGACCCGGCCGGTCAGCGACACCTCGCCGGTCATGCCGACCTCGGCGCGCACGTTGCGGCCGAGCAGCAGCGAGACCAGCGCGGTCGTCATGGTGACACCGGCGGACGGCCCGTCCTTGGGCACCGCGCCGGCGGGCACGTGCAGGTGGATCGGGTGGTCCAGCTGCTCCGGGGAGATGCCGAACTCCTCGGCGTGCGCCCGCACGTAGGAGAGGGCGATCTGCGCCGACTCCTTCATCACGTCGCCGAGCTGGCCGGTGACCGACAGCCCGCCCTTGTCGCCGGGCAGCAGCGACGCCTCGATGTAGAGCACGTCGCCACCCATTCCGGTGACGGCCAGGCCGGTGGCCACGCCGGGGACCGCGGTCCGCTCGGAGGACTCCGGCAGGAACCGGGGCCGCCCGATCAGGTCCTTGAGGTCGGCGGGACCGATGGTGACGGGCAGGTCCTTGAGGGCGGCCTTGCGGAACGTCTTGGCCAGCAGGCGCTCGAACGACCGTACGCCGGCCTCCCGGGTGTAGTTGGCCGCGATCTCCCGCAGAGCGTCCTCGGTGACCGTCACCTCGCCGGGCGACAGTGCGGCGCGCTCCAACTGCCGGGGCACCAGGAAGTCGCGGGCGATGGCGACCTTGTCGCTCTCGGTGTAGCCGTCGATCGAGATGAGCTCCATCCGGTCGAACAACGCCTGCGGGATCGTCTCCAGCACGTTCGCGGTCGCGATGAACAGCACGTCGGACAGGTCCAGGTCCAGGTCGAGGTAGTGGTCGCGGAAGGTGTGGTTCTGCGCCGGGTCCAGCACCTCCAGCAGCGCCGCGGCGGGGTCGCCGCGGTAGTCGCTGCCGACCTTGTCGACCTCGTCGAGCAGCACGACCGGGTTCATCGAGCCGGCTTCCCGGACGGCCCGCACGATGCGGCCGGGCAGCGCCCCGACATAGGTACGCCGGTGGCCGCGGATCTCGGCCTCGTCGCGGACACCGCCGAGGGCGACCCGGACGAACTTACGGCCGAGCGTCCGCGCGACCGACTCACCCAGCGACGTCTTGCCGACCCCGGGCGGCCCGGCCAGCAGGATCACCGCGCCGGAGCCGCGGCCGCCGACGACCGACAGGCCCCGGGACTCGCGGCGGGCCCGGACACCGAGGTATTCCACGATGCGTTCCTTGACCTCGTCCAGCCCGTGGTGGTCGGCGTCGAGGACGGCCCGGGCAGCGTCGAGGTCCACGGCGTCCTCGGTGCGGACGTTCCAGGGCAGCTCCAGGACGGTGTCGAGCCAGGTCCGGATCCATCCCGCCTCCGGATTCTGCTCGCCGCCGCGCTCCAGCTTGCCGACCTCGCGCAGCGCCGCCTCGCGGACGTTCTCCGGCAGCTCGGCCGACTCGACCCGGGCGCGGTAGTCGTCGCTGCCGTCGGCCTCACCCTCGCCCAGCTCCTTGCGGATGGCCTTGAGCTGCTCCCGCAGCAGGTACTCGCGGTTGCGCTTCTCGACCGACTCACGGACGTCGCTGTCGATCTTGTCGCTGACCTCGGACTCGGCCAGGAAGTCGCCGGTCCACTCGATCAGCAACCGCAGCCGGGCCTCCACATCGGCGGTCTCCAGCAGCTCGCGCTTGCGGTCGTTGGACAGGTACGGCGCCCAGCCGGCGGTGTCGGCCAGGTCGCCGGGGTCGTCGATGGCACTGACCGAATCGATGACCTGCCATGCCTCACGGCGCTGCAACACCGTGACGACCAGCTGCTTGTACTCGGCGGCGAGCTCACGGGCGTGCTCGGTGGTCGCGCCGGCGGTGACCGGTTCGACCTCGACCCACAGGGCCGCGCCGGGGCCGGTCACCCCGCCGCCGATCTTGGCGCGTACGCCCGTACGCAGGACAGCGGCGGGCGACCCGGCGCGGGACTTGCCGACCTGCTGGAGGCTCGCCACGACGCCGTGGGTCGCGTAGCGGTCCTCGAGGCGCGGGGCGATGAGCAGTTCGGAGCCGGCCGAGGTGCGGGCCGCGTCGACAGCGGCCTGCGCGGCCTCGTCCAGCTCGATCGGGACGACCATGCCGGGGAGCAGGACGATGTCGTCAAGGAACAACACGGGGAGTCGCTTGCTGGTCACTCGGTACCTCCGAGAAGTTGAGTATGTTGCGCTCAACCTCGGGGCCGTTCCCGATCTTCCGCTGTTCACTGCAGGCGAACATCACTCCGTACTGGATTCATCCCATAATCCCATGTTCCACTGGTCCGGTGTCCACCACCACCACGCACGCCCCGGCCCGGCTGGCCCGGGGCATCCTGCTCGCCGTCGCCCTGACCGCCCTCAACCTGCGCACGGCCGTGACCGGATTCAGCGTGCTGACCGGGGACGCCGCCGCGGATCTGCACTTCGGGCCGCTGGTCGCCGGGGCCATCGGCACGATCGTGACCGCCTGCTTCGCGGTGGCCGCGTTCGCCGCCCCGCCGCTGGCCCGCCGGCTCGGCCTGGAACGCACCGCCGCGCTCGCCGTCACCGCCACCACCCTCGGCATCCTGCTGCGTGCCGTCGCGTGGTCCCCAGCCGTCATGATCGTCGCCACCGTCATCGCCTTCGCCGGGGTCGGCGCGTCCAACGTCATCCTGATCCCGATCGTGAAGCAGCACTTCCCGGAGCGGCTGCACGGCGTCAGCACCATGTACATGGTGCTGCTGCAGGTCGGCCAGCTCGCCGCGCCGCTGCTCGCGCTGCCGCTGGCCCACGCGTACGGCTGGCGTACGGCAGCCGGCGCCTGGGCCGCGGTGACCGCCGTGGCGGCGGTGCTGTGGTTCGTCGCGGTTCCCCGGTCGCGTACCCGGACCGAGCCGGCCCCGGCCGCGGTCCCCGCGCCGGCGCGTGTCTCCTGGCGCACCCCGCTCGTGCTGGGCCTGATCGGTCTGATGGCGATGACCACGCTCCACGTCTACACGCTGGTGACCTGGTTCCCGGCGATGCTGCAGGACGCCGGGCTGAGCGCGACGGCGAGTGCGCTGCTGCTGTCCTGGTTCGCCGGGCTCGGCCTGATCGCGGCCTTCGTGGTGCCGCCGCTGACCAAGCGCCTGCGCAACAGCTATCCGATCGTCGTGGTGTGCGTCGCGCTGATGGGTCTCGGCTACGGGGGCATGCTGGTGGCGCCGGCGGCCGGCGCGTTCGTCTGGGCGACCGCCTTCGGCTTCGGCGTGAGCACCTTCCCGCTCTGCCTGACCCTGATCGGCGCCCGCGCGGCCGACCCGCAGAGCGCCTCCCGGCTGTCCGGCCTGGTCCAGGGCGTCGGCTACGGCATCGGCTGCGTCGGCCCGCTGAGCCTCGGCGCGATCAACCAGCTCAGCGACGGCTGGGACTCGACGTACGTGCTGCTGGCGGCCACCCTGCTGATCACCCTCGGCGCCGGCTGGGCCGCGTGCCGGCCGGTTCCCGCGCCCGCCGATTAGGCTGCACCCCGTGTCCCGACCGAGTTTTGATCGCGCCGCCCTCAGCACCCGCGTGACCGACCTCTTCCGGTCCCAGGTCACCGACGGCACCTGGCCGCTGGGCAGCAAGATCCCGACCGAATCCGAGCTGGTCGAGTGGAGCGGCGCCGGGCGCAACACGGTCCGCGAGGCGATCGGCTCCCTGGTGCAGGCCGGCATCCTGCGGCGCGAGCAGGGCCGCGGCACCTTCGTGGTGTCGACGTCCGACCTGCGCTCGTCGGTGTCCCGCCGGGTCGCGGCCACCTCCCGCCGGGACAGTCTGGAGCTGCGGCTGGCCCTCGACGCCGCGGCCGCCCGGATCGCCGCGGTCCGCCGCACCGAGGCCGACACCCAGCGCCTGGTCACGCTCCTGCACGAGCGGCAACACGCCTGGGCCGATGGCGATGCGCACCAGCGGGTGCGCGCCGACTCCGCCCTGCACCGCGCGGTGGTCGGGGCCACCCACAACGCGCTGATGCAGGAGGTCTACGAAGGACTGCTCGGCGTGTTCGAGGAGGTGCAGCTGCACGACGTGGCCGGGGAGACGGACGTCCTGGCCCAGCTGCACGCCGACCTGGTCGAAGCAATCGTCGACGGCGACTCCGAACGCGCGGCGGCCACCATGTCGACATTGCTGCAGCCGATGATCGAGGGCGCGGAGCCGGCCACCCCGGCCTGACAACGGGGCCGCGCATCGACCGGCACTGGTCTCACTGCCCCGCCGCACCGGCGCGCTTGCGCTTGGCCCAGGGGGTCATGCCACCCGATTTGTACACCGACAGCGTGGTGGCGCCGGCCAGCAGCACGACGTAGACGATCATGCAGACGACCAGCCGCATACCCGGGCCCCCCGTCCGGGCGGCCGGGTCGGCGGCGGTGCGCTCGATCAGGTCGGTGATCCAGCGTTCCTGGGCGAAGCCGGCCGCCAGCGGGATGCTCAGGGCGATGACGAATTTGGTCAGCACCCACCAGTGGCGGGTCAGCCCCCATTTCGTGAACAGAGCCACCACCAGGCCGCTGAGCAGGGACAGCAGCACGATCGGGATCACCAGTCCGAGGTCGAAGATGTGCATGACCCGGTAGGCGTGGTGCCGCAGCGCCGGATCGTCGGCGGACAGCCCGATCAGGCTCAACGCGGTCATCGACAGAGACAGGCCGAGCCACGCCACCGAGACGCCGACGTGCAGGGTGAGGAAGAACCTGCGCGGTGCCGGTCCGAGTCGCGGGAACACCGGCTTCATCGCGATCGCGACGGCGGCCGAGATGATCATGCCGAGCAGCACGATGCTGGACGGGATGCTCAGGACGAACTGGATCGGCACCAGCGCGGTGTGCAGCGCGATGACCTGCCGTCGGGTGGGCGGGCGGCCGAAACGCAGGGCCAGCGTCAGGCTGGCCGCCCCGCCCAGCGCCGAGACGACGACGGCCGCGTTGACCAGCAACCCGTCACCGGCGGTCAGCGGCAGCAGGATCACTGCCACCACCGCGTAACCGCTGTAGGCAGCCAGCAGCGCCCGAGTGAGGCGCGAGCGGTCCGGTTGCGCTGCAGTCGGCATGGCTGACTCCCTGACTCGTACGGGCAGCGGTCGGCACCACGCTAGGAACCAGCCGTGCACCGCCGCGTCCGGGAAAAGTCGTCGCCGGGTCCGTCGAAGGATGGCTGCCACCGGCGCCGGCCTACCTCTTTCGGACGACTCCACCGACCGGCCGGCTGCCTAGACTCGGGCTCATGAGTACCGCAGCAGCGGCCCGGTCGGCGTGGCTCGGCCGGTCCTGGCCGCGGCGCGACCGAGCCGTCGACGTCCTGCTCGCCGCGGTGTGCGCGGTCAGCACCGCGGGACCGGCGATGGACTCCACTCTGTTCGGCGGCTCGCCGTACCTGCCGTGGCATCCGCCGCCTCCGGTCACCATCGGCCTCGGCGTGCTGGTCGGCGCCGCGACCCTCTCCCGGCGCCACCGGCCTCTCCTGCTGGTTGCTGCCGCCACGGTGGCGTGGGTGGTCGCTGCGGCCTACCCCGCCGTGATCACCGGCCAGTACAGCCTGGGTGTCCACCAACGGTCGCGGCGTATCGTCGCGGCCGCCACCGCCGTCGTGATCGTCGTGGTCGCGGTGCCGTTCCGGCGGCAGGGACTCGACTCGATCATCCCGCTCAGCATCGCCGTGTGCCTGGCCCCCACCCTGCTCGGACTGTGGGCGGCTGCCCGGCGCGACCTGGTGGCCGGCCTGCGTGAGCGGGCCGACCGGGCCGAGCGTGAACGCCGGCTGCTGGCCGAGCAGGTCCGCGCCGAGGAACGCACCCGGATCGCCTACGACATGCACGACGTGGTCGCCCACCGGGTCAGCCTGATGGTGCTGCACGCCACCGCACTGGAGGTGGCCGCCGACGCCGAACGCCCCGTGCTCGCCCGCCGGATCCGCTCGATCGGCCGGGACGCCCTCGCCGAGCTCCGCGACCTGGTGGGAGTGCTGCGCACCGGCGAATCCGCCGCCCCGCTGGCGCCCCAGCCGACCCTGGCCGACGTGCCCCGCCTGGCCGAACAGTCCCGGGCCACCGGCACTCCCGTCACCGTCGCATGGGACGGCCGACCCCGCTCTTTACCGTCCATGGTCGACCAGGCCGGCTACCGGGTGGTCCAGGAGGCGCTCACCAACGTGCACAGACATGCCGGCACCGCTGACACCCGGATCCACATCCGGTACGAGCCCGGCGCCCTGCGCGTGACCGTCCACAACGGGCCACCCGCTCAAGCCGTGGCGCCGGCCCTGCCACCCGGTGGGCACGGGCTGGTCGGGCTGCGGGAACGTGTCCACCTCGTCGGAGGCCACCTGACCGCCGGTCCCACCCGCGAGGGCGGCTACGAACTCACCGCCACCATGCCCGTCCCCCCGCCGGACCTCCGATGATCCGGGTTCTCGTCGTCGACGACGAGTGGATGGTCCGGGCCATGCTGCGCACCATCCTGCAGGCCGCCGACGACATCAGCGTCGTCGCCGAGGCCGCCGACGGCACCGGCGCCGTCGACCAGGCCCGCCGGCACCACCCGGACGTGGCGCTGGTCGACATCCGCATGCCCCGCACCGACGGGCTCAGCGCCACCACGACACTCGGCCGGCTGCCCCGCCCGCCGAAGGTCGTCGTCCTGACCACGTTCGACCTCGACGAATACGTCCGCACCGCCCTGCGTAACGGCGCCGTCGGCTTTCTGCTCAAGGACGCCACCGGCGAGGAGATGATCGCCGCGGTGCGAGCCGCCCACGCCGGCGACGCCATGATCTCCCCCCGCATCACCCGGCGCCTGCTCGAGACCTTCGCCCGTGACAGCGAACCCGGCACCGGCACCACCGAGCCGGCCCAGGCCGAAGCTCAACAGCGGCTGCGCGCACTCACCCACAAGGAACTCGAAGTCCTGCAGGCTCTTGCCGGTGGGCTGACCAACGCCGGCATCGCCCGCCGGCTCCTCCTCAGCGAAGCCACCGTCAAGACCCACATCAGCCGGATCCTCACCAAACTCGAACTCACCAACCGCGTCCAGGCCGCCATCCTCGCCCATCGCGCCGGCCTCAGCCAGTGACCGGCCGCTGCGCTGCCGCGGCGCGCGTGTCCGCCCACCGGACCGGGGTCAACGGCCTTGCGCGTCCTCCGCGGCGTGCCGGGGCGCCGCGCCCGGCTCGGCCGTTCCCCGGCGGCCCTGCGCGACCATGCCCACCAGCTTGGCCGCATTGGAGCGACGGGCGCTCCCGGCCGGCGTGGCGACCGGCGCGGCCACCGGGACGGCCATCTCGCGCGGGAGCGTCACCGTCGCGATGACGCCGCGGTGCGGCGAGGGCCGGAGGACCACCCCGATCCCCCACTGGGCGGCCAGGAACCCGACGACGAAGAGACCGAGCCGCGCGCTCTTGGCCGGGTCGAACTCCTGCGGCTCGGCCAGCCGGCGATTGGTCTCGTCCAGGACCGACCGGGACATCCCCAGGCCCTGGTCCCCGATCTCGATCGTGACGCCGTCCGGGACCCGTTGGGCCGACACTCGCACCGGGGTGTCCGGCGGGGAGAACGTCGTACCGTTCTCCAGCAGCTCGGCCAGCAGATGCCCGAGGTCGGTCACGGCCGGCTCCGGCACTTCCGCGTCCGCCAGCGGGCCGATCTCGATCCGTTCCGCGTGTTCCACCTCGCCCGCCGCCCGGGTGACGACCCGGGCCAGCGGCTCAGGGCCGAACCCGCGCCGGCTGCGCGCGGAGCCCGCGAGAATCACGAGGTGTTCGGCGTGCCGGCGCAGCTGGACGGCCAGCTGCTCGACCCGGGCCGTCGCCCGTTCGCCGGCGGCGTCCCCGGCCGGCGCCTGGGCGAGGGCCTGGAGCTGCCGATCGACCAGCGTCTGGTTGCGGCGGGCGATGTTGACCAGCGCCTTGTTCATGTCGTAGCGCAGCGCGGCCTCGCCGGCCGCGGAGTCGATCGCGCTCTGCTGCACCTCGCTCAGCGCGGCTCCGACGTCGGCGATCTCGTCGTCGCCCAGGGACAGGCGCAGCGGGTCGCCGTCGACGTCGATCTGCTCCCCGGCCCGCACCCGCATGACCATCTCGGGCAGTCTCCGATGGGCCAGCTCGTTCGCCGCTGTGCGCAGGACCGACAGCCGGCGTACGACGGAGCCGCCGATGCGGACCGACAGGAGCAACGACGCCAAGATCGCGATCAGGCCCAGCATGCCGGAAAGGCCGAACCGGAACAGGATCCGGTCGCGTTCCGCGTCGGCGAATTCCGCGGCCTTGCCGTAGCCGGTGGCCAGGAAGTCGTACAGCTGACGGACCGCCGGGATGAAGGTCGCCTTCCACTCGGCCCGCGTGGTCGACACCGGTCCGCCGAAACCCTCGTCCCCGAGGATGCGGTCCTCGGCCGCCCGCAACGCCACGAAGTTGGGGCCGCTGAGCATGCTCTTGAAGGCGGCCTGGTCCGGCGCCGGCAGCGTGGAGCCGGCGACCGGGATCTGGAAGCGCAACGCCCCGACGATCTCGGTCAGCTGGCGGTGTTCCCCGGCGTCGAAACGGCCCGCCGCGGTCACGCCGGTCAGCAGGGCGTCCTCCTGATGGAGCAGCTCGCCGGTCCGGCGCATGGCCACCGAGGTACGCATGACCCGTTCCACCAGGGGATCGCTGGAGACGGCAGCCGCGGTGGAGACGCTGAAGGCGTAGCTGATGATGCCGTTGTACCCGCTCACGGCCACGGCCCGGGTGATGCTCCCGGCGTCGACCTGGGTGCGCAGCAGGACCAGGGAGTCGCGGGCCGCGAGCATGTCCGCGATCCGGGCCCTGGTGATGCCGGCCGAGATGTCGCTGCCCCGGAAGCGCCGGGAAAGGTCGCGGAACTCGGCGACCGCCGCGTCGGTCGCCGCCCGTTGCGCGCGGAGCCCGGCGACGTCCCCGCCGGGTACCGCCAGGACCTCGACGGACATGCTGCGCTCGGCCTGCAGCGCCGCCACCATCTTGTCGCACGGCAAGCTGACGTTGTCCTGGGTGTAGTTGGTGTTCCGCAGCGCCGCCGCGTCGGCAAACGACGCGTTGACATCCACGATCCACAGCGCGGTCAACGCCGCCACGGGCACCAGCAGCACCAGGATGATCTTCGAACGGATGGACCTCGGTTTACGCCCCACGAGACCTCATTCATGGCAGTTCCTCGTGCCCGTGGATCAGGTGGACGTCCCCGGGCCTCCATCTGGGATCGCTCCCATGTGAGTACTCGGTGGAGCGGGGCCTGGTTCAGAATCCGCCGAAGGTGCCCCTAAAGACGGCCGATCCTGCCCGTACGACGCCTCCCCGGCTGTCGGTCCGTTCGTGATCGGCCGGACTGAACCGTTTCAGGCCGCCTCATCGCTTCGCCAGCCCAGCTTGGGGGACGAATGCGCACCGGGATGCCCCACGAACAGGGTGCAGTCCATGTCGTCGCGGCTCTCCACGGCCAGGTCGTGGTGCGCCGGACACCAGGTGTACGGGTTGATCTCGGACGCGCTCAGCGTCCACTGCACCCACCACATAGTCTCCTCGACCTGCTGGCCGAGGGCGGCGTGCGAACCCGTATGGCCGCGTTCGAGCTCACAGCCCAGCTCGGACTGCACGCTCGGCGCCGGCACCGGGAGCTCGCCGAAGAAGGCAAGCTGTGCCGCGTCCAGGGTGATGCGGGCGGGGCAGGTCACCAGATCTTCGCTGTCCATAGACATGCATCCATTGTTGCCCCCGGCAACGCCTTTCCACACCTGTCAACTGAACCGGTTTTGTTGATCGCGACCGGCTCAGGCCTTGATCACCTCGTAGAGGGCGGTCCACCCGTCGGTGCCGTGGCCGGCGGCGACAGCCCGGTCGTAGTGCGACCTGACCGCCGCCGGCAGCTCGCGGTCGACGCCGGCCTCGTCGCTGGTCCGCACGATGTGCTCGGCCGTGGCCCCCATCATCAGGACAGTGCTGAGGTCACCCGGGTGGTGCCCGGCCGCGATCCGGGCCGCCAGGTCGGCGCCGCTGCCGATCATCGCCGGGACGTCGATGAGCATCTTCATCGCGTCGGGCAGGAAATCAGCCGCCGGGACGCCGGCCGCGGTAACCATGGCTGTGGAGTTCAGCAGGCCGGACAGCGTGGTGAGGAAGACGTTCAGCTGGGCCTGGTAGAACAGTTGGGCCAGTCCCGGGTCGGCGCCGAGGTGGCGCGGATCGCCGATCAGGCGCAGTGCCGGTTCGTGGGCGGCGAGGACCTCGCCGGGGCCGCTGTAGTAGACGTACGCGCCGCGTCCGCCGAGCATCGGGGGCGGCACCATGACGCCGCCGGTGACGAACTGCGCGCGGTGGCCGGCCGCCCAGGTCGCGGCCTCCCGGGACGCGCCGGGCGTGTCGGAGCTGAGGTTGATGAGGTCCCGGCCGGTCAGGAAGTCCGGCTCCCGGCCCAGGATCTGGTACATCGCCTCGTAGTCGGTGAGGCTGAGAATGGTGAGCGGGCTCGCGGTCACCGCCTCCGCCGGGGTGGCCGCCCGGGAGGCACCGGCTTCGACCAGGTCATCGGCGCGGGCGGGCGTACGGTTCCACACGGTGACCGGGTGGCCGCCCCGCAGCAGGACGCCGGCCATGGCCCGGCCCATCGGGCCGAGGCCGATCACGGTGACAGGTTCCCGGCTCATCGAGTGGTCCTCAGTTCCTCGAAGATCCGGGCGGTGCCGAGGTCGCCGTGACCCGCGCCGATCTGCCGGCGGACGAGGTCGTGCACGGGTTGCAGCACCTCGGTCGAGACACCCTGGCCGGCGCTCCCGCGCAGCAGGGCGGCCAGAGCCGCCTCGGTGAACCGCAGACTCTGGCCCGCGCCGGCGTAGTCACCGGCGTCCACCGTCGCCGCGTAGCCGGCGAAGCCGCCGGTCATGGCGGCCAGGAACGGTGCCTGCCGCCGGGCGAACTCGGCCGCCGAGATGCCTTCGGCGGCGAGCATCGCCGCGCCGCGCAGGAAGCCGGCGACCATCGTGTACATGCCGGTGAGCATCGCCATGTCGTGGAGCGCGGCGAGCCCCGCGTCGGCACCGAAGAAGGTGCTCTCGCCCCACCGGTCGAGCAGGTCGCGGTGCTCGGTGAGGACGGCTTCCGCGCCGGCGTAGAAGATGGCCGATCCGGGGCCGCCGATCATGCCGGGGACGGCCAGGATCGCACCGTCGAGGTAGGCGACGCCGTGGCCGGCGGCCCACGCGGCGAGCTCCCGCGATTCGGCGGGTGTGGTCGTGGTCAGGTTGATCACGGCACGCCCGGTCAGCGCGGCGGCCACGGGGTCCAGGACGTCGTGGACCGAGCGATGATCGAACAGGCAGACGACGACCGGGCCGTCGCCGGTCATGGCCTTCTCGACGGTGTCGGCGACGATCGCGCCGCGGCCGGCCAGAGGCTGTGCCCGCTGTGGGTCGCGGTTCCACACAACCGCGGGAAGGCCGGCGTCCAGCAGTGTCGCGGCCAGGGCTGTGCCCATCGCGCCCGTGCCCAGGAATGTGGTCATGGGTAACGATGGTTTGCCCGTACAGCCGGGGCGGCAAGTACCCACTATTTTGTTCGGTACTTACCCGAAGGTGAGTGTGGAGGTGGCGATGGCAGCCGGCGCGAGGCGTGGACCGTACATCTGTGGCATCGATGCCGGGATGGACGTGGTGACCGGTAAGTGGAAGTCGTTGATCCTGTGGGAGCTCAGCACCTACGGCGTCCGGCGCTTCGGTGAGCTGCGGCGAGGGCTGCCGGGGGTGAGCGAGAAGATGCTCGTCCAGCACCTGCGGGAGATGGAGGAGGACGGGCTGGTCCACCGGGAGATCTACCGTGAGGTGCCGCCCCGCGTGGAGTATTCGCTGACTCCGGACGGCATCTCCCTCAACGAGGCCCTCGGGGCACTCGGCGCCTGGGGTCGGCAGCGGGTCGAGCGCCTCGCCGCTGAGGGCAGCCTCGTCGAGGGCGGCAACCCGCAGCCCGGGCCCGCAGCAGAGTTCTGACATGATCGATGCGATGACGGGGAGCCTGTTCGCGGTCAGTGATCTGCACGTCTCGTACCCGAGGAACAGGAAGATCGCCGGCCGGCTGCGCCCGGAGTCGCCGGACGACTGGCTCATCGTGGCCGGTGACGTCGGCGAGGTCTTCGCCGACGTCGAGCAGACGCTGGCCGGGCTGCGGGACCGCTTCGCCACGGTGATCTGGGCGCCCGGCAACCACGAGCTGTGGACGCACCCGAACGATCCGGTGCAGCTGCGCGGTGTGGAACGCTACGACGCGCTGATCCGGATGTGCCGGGACAACGGCGTGCTCACCCCCGAGGACGAGTATCCGGTCTGGACGGGTCCGGGCGGACCGGTCACCGTGGCGCCGCTCTTCCTGCTCTACGACTACTCGTTCCGGGTGCCCGGGGTCACCGGCAAGGAGGAGTCGCTGCGCCGGGCGTACGAGGCCGGCGTGGTCTGCACCGACGAGATGATGCTGCACCCGGCGCCCTTCCCGGACCGGGAGTCGTGGTGCTGGGACCGGGTGGCGCGGACCCGCGAGCGGCTGGACACCATCGACCCGGCGATGTCCACAGTGCTGGTCAGCCACTGGCCGCTGGTACGCGAGCCGACCGACGTCCTGCGCTATCCCGACTTCGCGCAGTGGTGCGGCACCGAGCTGACCGCGGACTGGCACCGGCGGTACCGCGCGACCGTGGCGGTCTACGGCCATCTGCACATTCCGCGGACAACCTACTACGACGGCGTCCGCTTCGAAGAGGTGTCGCTCGGTTACCCACGGGAGTGGGTCCGTAAGGGCACTCCCCCGCGGCCGCTGCGCCGGATCCTCGGCGACGGGTCATAGGTACGCCCAGCTCGCTGCCTTGATCGCGGTCAAATCCACTGTGTACCGCCTACGCTCCTAAGACTCATTCCGGACCGATTCTGTGCACTTTATTTCCGGTGATTTGTCTCATCTTGATCCGCCCACGCTGAAAGAGCAGATTGGCACGATCTGAGCTCGACGGCGTGACAGCGGAGGAGACGAGTCATTGATCAGCTCTGACGAAGAGGCCCGGACCCTGCCGGAGATGTTCGCCGCGCAGGTCGCACGCGCCGGCAGCGACCCGGCTGTGGTCGCCGACGACGCCACGGTGTCCTTTCGGGAGCTGGACGAGCGGTCGAACCGGCTGGCCCGGGTCCTTCTCACCCAGGGCGTCGGTCCCGAGGTCGCGGTCGGGCTGGTGCTGAACCGGTCGATCGAGTTCGTGGTCGCGGCGCTGGCCGTGGTGAAGGCCGGCGGCCACTACGTCCCCGTGGACGCCGCCTACCCGGCCGCGCGGGCGGGGTTCATGTTGTCGGACGCCCGGGTGCGGTGCGTGGTGACCACGACCGCCACCCGGGCCGCGGCGACTGCGGGGGTCACGGAGCTGGTGCTGGACGATCCCAAGACCGCCGACGAGATCGCCTCGAACGACGCCGGCATCGTCCGGGACGCGCAGCGGCACACCCCGCTGCAGCCGGACCACGCGGCCTACGTGATCTTCACCTCGGGCTCGACCGGCCGGCCCAAGGGCGTGGTGGTGACCCATCGCGGCGTGACGAACCTGGCGACGGCCCAGCGGACCCTGCTCGGGCTGGGCCCGGGCAAGCGGCGCCTGCAGTTCGCCTCGGTCAGCTTCGACGCGTCGGTGTCCGAGCTGTGGTCGACCCTGCTGTCCGGCGCGACGCTGGTCGTCGCGGACGGGTCGCGGCTGGTGCCCGGTCGCGCGCTGGCCGAGCTGGTGGAGAGCCGCGGCGTCACCCACGTGACGTTGCCGCCGTCCCTGCTGTCCGCCGTGGAGACCGGTGGTGGGCTGCCGGACGGCGTGACGCTGGTCGTCGCCGGCGAGGCCTGCCCGCCCGCCATGGTGGCCCGCTGGTCCCGGAACAGGCTGATGCTCAATGCCTACGGGCCGACCGAGACGACGGTCGCCGCCACCGTCAGTGAGCCCCTCGGTGCGGAGGGGACGCCCCCGATCGGCCGGCCGATCCCCAACGTCCGGGCCTATGTGCTCGACGACCACCTGCGAGAGGCCGCAACCGGCGAGCTCTACCTGGCCGGCGCCGGCGTGGCCCGCGGCTATGCCGGCCGGCCGGCCCTGACGGCCCAGCGGTTCGTGGCCGACCCGTTCGGGCCGCCCGGGGAGCGGATGTACCGGACCGGGGACGTGGTGCGCCGGCTTCCCGACGGCCAGCTGGAATTCGTCGGCCGCGCGGACGCCCAGGTGAAGATCCGCGGCGTCCGGGTCGAGCCCGGCGAGGTGGAGGCCGCGCTGATGGGCCTGACCGGCGTCGATCAGGCGGTGGTGCTGGTGCACGGCACGGGCGCGGATCGGCGGCTGACGGCGTACGTGGTCACCGAGGCCGGCCACCGTGACGTGGGCAAGCTGCGGCGACGTCTCGCGGCGGTGGTCCCGGACCATCTCGTGCCGTCGGTGTTCGTGCTGATGGACGCGTTGCCGGTGACCGGGAACGGCAAGGTGGACCGCGAGGCGCTGCCCGATCCCGGCACCACCGCGGACGAGCGGGAGTACGCGGCGCCGGTGGGCGCCGTGGAACAGACGCTGGCCCGGCTGTGGGAGGAGATCCTCGGCGTGCCCCGGGTCGGCCGCAACGACGAGTTCTACGCCCTGGGCGGGCACTCGCTGATGGCGACGCAGCTGGTGAACCGGGTGCGGTCGGTGCTGAAGGTCGAACTGCCGGTCCGGGACCTCTTCGAGACCTCGAACCTGGCCGAGCTGGCCCGGCGGGTGTCGGTCCTCAAGGGCGGGACCCGCCCCGTGCTGCGCCGTCGCACCCGCCCCGCGGTGGTGCCGCTGTCCTACCCGCAGCAGCGGCTGTGGCTCACCGCGCAGCTGCGCGCGAACGACACGGCGTACCACATCCCGGTCGTGGTCCGGCTGACCGGCGAGCTCGACATCGCCGCCCTGCACGCGGCCGTCACCGACGTGGTCCGGCGGCACGAGCCCCTGCGTACGGTGTTCCCGCTGCTGGACGGCGAGCCCCAGCAACGGGTCGTGCCGATGGCCGACGTCGGTCCGCTGCTGGTCCGCGGCGAGGTCGAGGCCACCGAGCTGAGCCGGGCCGTGGACGGGCTGGTCCAGCGCCGCTTCGACCTGACCCGGGACCTGCCGTTCCGGGCGCACCTGCTCACGGTGGGACCCGGCGACCATGCCCTGGTCCTGCTGCTGCACCACATCGCGGCCGACGGTTCCTCCATGGAGCCGCTGATGCGCGACTTCAGCGAGGCGTACGAGCAGCGCCGCGCGGGCCGGGCACCGCAGTGGACCGAGCTGCTGGTGCAGTACGCGGACTTCGCCCTGTGGCAGCGCGACGCGGTGAAGGTCGCCCGTGACCAGGTGGCGTACTGGACCGAGCTGCTGCGCGGGGTGCCCGACGAGTTGCCGCTGCCCACCGACCGGGTCCGGCCGGCTGTGGGCACGTACCGCGGCGGATCGGTGCCGTTGAAGGTGCCGGTCGAGGTGCACGAGAGCCTCGTGGCCCTGGCCCGCCGCAACGGCGCGAGCGTCTTCATGGTGGTCCAGTCGGCGGTGGCGGCGCTGCTGTCCCGGCTGGGCGCGGGCGCCGACATCCCGCTCGGCTGGCCGGTCGCGGGGCGGGTCGACGAGGCCCTCGACGATCTGGTCGGCTTCTTCGTCAACACCCTGGTGCTGCGGGCCGACCTGACCGGCGATCCGTCGTTCGAGGAACTGCTGACCAGGGTGCGCGAGCAGGACCTGGCCGCGTTCAGCAACCAGGACGTGCCGTTCGAGAGCGTGGTCGAGGTGCTCAACCCGCCCCGGGTGCCCGGCCGGCACCCGCTGTTCCAGGTCATGGTGGCGTTGCAGGTCGGCCGGACCGCGGTGCTCGACCTGACCGGCGTCGACATGAAACGCGTCGCGGTCGGTTCCGGGTCGGCCAAGTTCGACCTGAGCTTCCAGTTCGTGGAGTTCTCGGACGCCGGCGGACGGCCCGCCGGGATGGGCGGTGAGCTGACCTTCGCCGCCGACCTGTTCGACCGGGACACCGCCAAGCGCATGATCGAGCTGCTCGGCCGGCTGCTGGCCGCCGCCGTGGCGGATCCCGGTAAGCCGATCGCCCGGCTGCCGCTGCTGAGCGCGGACGAGCGCCGGGTGGCCGAGCAGGCGAGCGCCGGCGCCGTCCGGGACCGGACCGGACCGTGGATCCACCAGCTCGTCGAGGGCCACGCCCGGGCCACACCGGCCGCGCCCGCCGTACGGTTCGAGGGGCGGACCCTGCCGTACGAGGAGCTCAACCGCCGGGCGAACCAGCTGGCCCACCGCCTGATCCGGGCCGGCGCCGGACCGGACGTGCTGATCGGCATCAGCATGGAACGTGGCTTCGACCTGGTGATCACCGTGCTCGCCGTGCTGAAGACGGGCGGCGCGTTCGTCCCCCTCGACCCCGACCTGCCCGCCGCCCGCCGGGCACTGATGATCGCCGACCTGGGCACCGCCGTGGTGCTCACCCACGGGCCGGTGCGGCCGCGGCTGCCCGAGGACCCCGGACTGCTGCTGTGCCTCGATGAGCAGGCCACGGCCCTGTCGGCGGAGCCGGAGCACGACCCCGAGGTCGCGGTGACCGCCGAGGACACCGCCTACGTCCTCTACACCTCCGGCACCACCGGGACGCCGAAGGGCGTGGTGAACGTCCGGGGCGCGATCGGCAACCGGTTCGCCTGGATGACCGAGAAGTTCGCGCTGACGCCGGGCGACCGCGTGCTGCAGAAGTCCCCGGTCACCTTCGACACCTCGGTCTGGGAGCTGCTCTGGCCGCTGACCTGCGGGGCGACTGTCGTGATGGCCCGGCCCGACGGGCACCGCGACAGCGGCTACCTCGTCGAGGTCATCCGCGACGAAGAGGTCTGCCTGGCCGACTTCGTGCCGTCGATGCTGGAGATGTTCCTGGCCGAGGCCGGCGCCGAGCGGTGCACCAGCCTGCGCCACGTCATCGCCGGCGGCGAGGCGCTGCCGCTGGGCCTGCGCAGCCGCTTCTTCCAGGCGCTGCCCACCACCGAGCTCCACAACCTGTACGGGCCGACCGAAACGGCGATCGGCGTGACCAGCTGGGACTGCCGGCCGGACGACGACGGCCGCACGGTTCCCATCGGCCGCCCGATCCCCGGTGCCCGGGTCTATGTGCTCGGTGCCGACGCCGAGCATCTGCCGCCCGGCGTGCCCGGTGAGATCTGCATCGCGGGACGTCCGCTGGCCCGCGGCTACCTCAACCGGCCCGGTCTGACCGCGGAACGGTTCGTGGCGGACCCGTTCGTGCCCGGCGAACGGATGTACCGCACCGGCGACCGGGGGCTGCGCCGCGCCGACGGCGCGATCGAGTTCCTCGGCCGGCAGGACGACCAGGTCAAGATCCGCGGCGTGCGGGTCGAGCTGGGTGAGGTCGAGGCCGCCGCGGCGGCGCTTCCGGGGGTACGCCGGGCCGCGGTCACGGTACGCGGAACCGGCGTCGACGCCCGCTTGATCGCCTACGTGGTGGCCGGCCCCGCGACGGACGTGGCGATGTTGCGCCGGGAGATGGCAGCCGCCGTACCCGATCATCTCGTGCCGTCGGTGTTCGTGGTGCTGGACGCGCTGCCGCTGACCGGGCACGGCAAGGTGGACCGGGCCGCCCTGCCGGACCCGGGCGACGCGGCCGAGCGGGCCTACGTCGAGCCGGCCGGCGCCGTCGAGCAGACCCTGGCCGGGTTGTGGGCGCAGATCCTCGGCGTGCCCCGCGCGGGCCGCGACGACAACTTCTTCGTCCTGGGCGGGCACTCGCTGCTGGCCATGCAGCTGGTCAACCAGGTCCGCTCGGTGCTGCGCGTGGATCTGCCTTTCCGGGCGGTCTTCGAGAGCGCGACGCTGGCCGACCTGGCCGGCCTGATCGAGGGTCTGCCCACGCTCGCGGCGCCCAGCGGCTCCGCGGAGACCGAGCAGCGGATGCGCCGGCTGGTCGCCGACGCGCTGGAGGTCGGCCAGGTGGCCGCCGAGGACAACATCTTCGACCTCGGCGGGGGCCGGGAGACCGTGGAGCGGCTGAGCCGGGCCATCGAGGCGGAGTTCGGCGTACCGGTCAACCCGCTCGTGGTCGCCGCCGTGCCGACCGCACGGAACCTGGCCGGCTGGGTCGCGGCCGGCCCGGACGACGCGGCGCTGGACGTGCTGGTGCCGCTGCGGCCGCACACCGGGACCACCTCACTGTTCTGCGTCCATCCGCTCGGCGGCCTGAGCTGGCTCTACTACCCGCTGGTCAACGCCGTGCCGGCGGAGGTCGGGGTGTACGGCGTCCAGGCGCGCGGCCTGCGCCCCGGTGACGCCATGCCGGACAGCCTGACCGCGATGGCCGCCGACTACGTCCAGCAGATCCGCGCCGTCCAGCCGGAGGGTCCCTACCACCTGCTGGGCCTGTGCGCCGGCGGCGAGATCGTCCACGAGATGGCCGTGCAGCTGCAGCGGGACGGGCAGCGGGTGCAGCTGCTGGCGATGCTCGATTCCCGGCCCACCCCGCACCGCCGGGCGACCCAGGTGGCCCGGCTGAACGCGGTCGCCCGGCACTTCGACCTGGACGTGCCCACCGATCAGCGGCACCTGCTGACCGGTGACGCCCTCTACGACCAGCTGCGGCAGCGCCAGGGCCCCTACTCGTTCCTGATGCGGCAGAAGGGACGGGCCATCGTCGACTTCTACGAAAACATGATCAAGCTCGTGGACAACCACGAGTTCGGCCTGTTCGACGGCGACGTCCTGTTCGTCGAGGCGGCCGCCGCGCGAACCCCCGAGCAGTACTTCTCCCCGATGTGGCAGCGGTACGTCACCGGCCACATCGACGTCCTGGTCCTGAAATACCTGCACCGGCAGCTGGCCCGGGCGGAGGTGCTGGAAATGATCGGCGCCCGGGTGGCCGAGCACCTCGACCGCTCCCCCAGCGCGCCGACGACCACCGGAAGGCCGGCCGAATGAGCAACCCCTTCGAACGCGACGACACCCCGTACCTGGTGCTGGTCAACCACGAGAACCAGCACTCGCTGTGGCCGGGGACGATCGACGTGCCGGCGGGCTGGCGGACCGTGTCCGGCCCGGACACCCGCGACGCCTGCCTGAGCCACATCGAGCGTGTGTGGACCGACATCCGTCCCGCCGGCCTGGCCGGGCCGGTGTGATGCCGGCCGCCCGGTCCGGCCTGCTCTTCCTCTGGGGAACGCCGCGGTCCCGGTCGACCGCGTTCCTGCGGATGATGCTCGAACGCGGGGACCACGAGGTCTACCACGAACCGTTCTCCAGCATCGTCGTGCAGGGCCACGTGACGATCGGCGACGCCACCGCCACCAGCCACGCCGAACTGCTGAAACTGCTCGACGAACGGGCGCGTGACCGGCGGGTCTTCGTCAAGGAGACGACCGAGTACGACTACCTCGGCCACGGCGGCGAGGACATCCCGGCCACCGGCCGGCACACCTTCATCATCCGCGACCCCCGCTCGGTGATCGCCTCGCACCACGCGATGAACCCGGACATGGTCTGCGCCGAGGTCGGCTACGGCCACCAGGCCGAACTCGCCCGCCGGGTCCATGAGGTGTCCGGGGCCGTACCGCACGTCGTCGAGGCCGAGACGCTGATCGCGGCGCCGCGCGAGGTCATCCGGCGCTACTGCGAGCACGCCGGGATACCGTTCCTGCCCTCGGCGCTGTCCTGGCAGCCGGGCGACCACCGGGTCTGGAGCCGGACCCGGCCGTGGCACCGCGACGTCGCGAACAGCTCCGGCTTCACCGAGCCGCAGCGCACGTACGCGGACACGGTGGACAACCACCCGAAGCTGGCCGAGTGCTACCGGTGCCACCTGCCGCACTACGAGTTCCTGCGGGCGTGGGCGGCCCGTTAACCTCAGCTCATCCCGTACGGAAAAGGTTGTGCTCTTTGCCAGACGTCTCGCTGCGCCGCATCGCCCGGCTGTTCAAGGCGCACCGCCTGCGGCTCGCCGTGGTGACCCTGCTCATCATGGCGTCCTCCGTGCTGGGCATGGCCTCCCCCTTCCTGCTGCGTGAGGTCATCGACCGCGCGCTGCCGCGGCAGGACGTCACCCTGCTGGTCTGGCTGGTCACCGGCATGGTGGCCGTCGCCGCGGTGACCTCCGCGCTCGGCGTCGTCCAGACGTGGATGTCGGCCACGGTCGGTCAGCGGGTCGTGCACCGGCTGCGCATCGACGTCTTCACCCACCTGCAGCGGCAATCGGTGGCGTTCTTCACCCGGACCCGCACCGGCGAGATCCAGTCGCGCATCACCAACGACATCGGCGGCGTGCAGTCGGTGGTCACCTCGACCGCCGCGTCGATCACCTCCAATCTGACCACCGCGGTGGCCAGTGGCGTCGCCATGGTCGCGCTGTCCTGGCAGCTCTCCCTGGTGTCGCTGATCGTGCTGCCGCCGGCGCTGCACCTGAGCCGCCGGGTCGCGAAGATGCGCAAGGAGATC
The DNA here is from genome assembly GCF_053603475.1 of Actinoplanes sp. NPDC004185. Taxonomy (NCBI): domain Bacteria; kingdom Bacillati; phylum Actinomycetota; class Actinomycetes; order Micromonosporales; family Micromonosporaceae; genus Actinoplanes; species Actinoplanes sp. NPDC004185. Next base: position 102,280 of record NZ_JBSGFR010000029.1, read on the forward strand.
ACCGCCCTGCGCCAGAGCGAGCTCGCCGACCTCAACGTGACCATCGAGGAGGGCCTGTCGATCAGCGGGGCCCAGCTGAGCAAGACCATGGGCGCCGGCGCCGCGCTGGTCGAGCGGTTCAGCCTGTCCTCGACCCGCCTCATCGACCTGCAGATGCGCTCGCAGCTGGCCGGCCGGTGGCGGATGGCCACGATGAGCATCATCTTCGCCGCCATCCCGGCGGTCATCTACCTCAGCGCCGGGCTACCCCCGACCGCCGGCACGCTCAGTATCGGCACCCTGGTCGCCTTCACCACCCTGCAGGCCGGACTGTTCCGGCCGCTGATGGGCCTGCTCAACGTCGGCGTCTCACTGAGCACCTCGAAGGTGCTGTTCGGGCGCATCTTCGAATACCTGGACCTGCCGATCGAGGTGGACGATCCGGCCCGGCCGGTCGCGCTGCCCGACCCGGTCCGCGGCCACCTGCGCTTCGAGAACGTGACCTTCCGCTACCCCGGCAGCAGCACGGCCGCGATCGACGACGTCTGCCTGGACGTGCCGGCCGGCACCTCCCTGGCGCTGGTCGGCGAGACCGGCTCCGGCAAGACCACCATCGGCGCGCTGATCGTGCGGTTCCACGACCCGGCCGCCGGCCGGATCACCATCGACGGCATCGACCTGCGCGACCTGCGCCTGGCCGACCTGGCCGCGGTGGTCGGGCTGGTCAGCCAGGAGACCTACCTGCTGCACACCACGGTCCGCGAAAACCTGCGGTACGCCCGCCCGGACGCGACCGACGCCCAGATCGAGCAGGCCGCCCGCGCCGCCCAGATCCACGACGTGATCGCCGGGCTGCCCGACGGCTACGACACCGTCGTCGGCTCGCGCGGGCACCGCTTCTCCGGCGGTGAGAAGCAGCGCATCGCGATCGCCCGGACGCTGCTGCGCGACCCCCGCATCCTCGTGCTGGACGAGGCCACCAGCGCCCTGGACACCTCCACCGAACGCGCTGTGCAGCGCGCCTTCGACGAACTGGCCCGCGGCCGGACCACGGTGACGATCGCGCACCGGCTGTCGACCGTGCGCAACGCCGACCAGATCGCCGTCGTCGACCACGGCCGCATCCTCGAACAGGGCACCCACGACACCCTGGTGTCGGTCGGCGGCCGGTACGCCGCCCTCACGGCGTGAGATCAGAGCTCATCCAGCAGCAGTACGCCGTCGGCGGAGTAGAAGTACTCGCGGACGTGCCGCGCCCAGTCCTCGATGCCCGGGTCCTCCGAGTGCGACAACCACTCGGAGAGGTGGGCGTGCTCGTCGGCGTACCCGTTCGCCGAGAGCCATCGCAGCGTCTCCTGCCGGCCCGCCCCGAAGATGGCCTGGGCGTCGAAGCCGATACCCAGATCCATGTCGCCGGTGCGGAACTTCGCGGCGTACAGGCGGGGCGCGTCGGCGGGATCGCCGATCAGGAACAGCAGGAAGGCGGCCAGGTAGATCTGCTCGAACTCGTCGCTCCCGCCGTAGTCCGCGCCTTCGCGCCAGGTCCTTTCGAGGTCGAAGATCTCCCGCAGCAGTGCGTGACGGGGACGGGGGTCCTCGACATCCACCGTCCGGAGCGCTTCCCGGCGCCGGGCCGGACTCGACAGATCCACAGACGCAGACACGCGTGCACAGTAACCGGGCGAGGCGTCAGGAGCGCAGGAGCCGGTCGAGGAACGGATTGCTGAACACCCGGGCCGGATCCAGCCGGTCCAGGGTCGAAACGGCAGCGTCCCAGCCCGGGCCGAACGAGGACGGCACGGCCCGGTCGAGCACGTCGGGATCGCTCCAGGCCGCCTGGTCGGTGTAGGCCCACCCCTTCGACCACTCCACCCGCGTGCCCGGGTGAGCGGCCAGGAGATACCGCTCCACCTCCCGGTAGAACCGGTCGGCGCCGGCTGTACCGGGCAACGTCAGCACATCGAACCAGACCGCCACCTGCCCCGCCGGCCCGGTGGCATCCGGCCGCAACGCCGACAGGGCCGGTGCCTGCGCGCCGGGGACGGCCACCTCGGCCGGGTCGTCGACGCCGGTCACCCGGATCTCCACCGCCCCGTTGACCGGGAAACTGCCCCGGGACGCATGGGCCAGCAGCTGTGCGGTGTAGAACTCGGTGAACGCGTGCACGACGGCCTGCACGCCGGCTCGTGGGACCCGTACCGCGTAGCCGTTGGCGTGCACGTGCAGAGTCGTCGGGCGCACGTACAGCTGGAGGTTCTTGGCCGCGCCCCACAGGTCGGCCGAGGCGGTGGCGCGGAGCCCGGCCGCGGTGGCCGCGTACTGCGCCTGGCCGAGCGCCGGGGCCAGCTCGTACTGCCCGGCCAGGATGCGCCCGGCCAGGTCGGCCACCGGCGACGGGACATTGTCACTGAACGGATAGTTGTAGGGCCCGGTGACCGGGCGCGACGCCGGCGGACGCTGCGGGCTGACGCTCCACACCTTCAGCCAGGGGCGGGCGGTGAACGCGAACCAGATGGCTTCCACCCGTCCGGTCGCCGCGAGGAAGCTCTCCAGGGTGCGTCCCCCGGCGCCGGGCGCCGCGAAGAGCTCCGCCGCCGGGATGTCGACCCTGCTCACGCAGCGCAGTCGCGCGAGCGGCCCGGCGAGCAGCGTGATCTCGGTGAGGAACGCCCGTCCGAGGTTGGTCAGCAGCGCCGCGCAGTCCGGGTCGGTCCGCTCGAAGGATCGCGTGACGTAGGCGCCGACGCCCGGGTCCCACACCACCGCGGTCAGCCGCAGGACCAGGTTGCTCAGCGACCCGTAGGTGGTGCCCGGCGGCCGGACCTCCCCGTCGGCCGGCACGGCGGTGCCGTGGGCGTCCACCGCCAGGGCGCCGCCGACCGACAAGTCACCGGGCGCCGGGGTGGCGGTCAGGCCGTAGCCGGCCGATTCCAGGAAGCCGAGCAGCGTCTCCAGGGCGGCGCCCGGCTGGACCCGGACGGTCACGGAGCCCGGCTCGGCACCCGGGCCGCCGAGCTCCATCCCGTCGAGGCGGCGGGTGTCGACGAGCACGACGCGGCTCGCGCAATCGGTGCCGGCGGTCAGGGTCAGCGGCGCCCAGCCGTGCCGGAAGCCCTGCGGCCGCAACGCGAACCCGTGCCGACGGGCCCAGTTGGCCAACGTCACCACGTCCTGCGGGGTACGGGCGACCGCGGTCCAGACGTCGTCGGCGCGCAGCTCGCCGGCCCAGTTGCGGTAGCTCTGCCGGTAGTGCTCCACGCCCGCCGGGAAGTCCGGGGGAACCGGGCAGCCGGCGTCGGCCGCCGCAGCCCCGGGGACCGGCATCCAGACCAGAGCCAGCGCGCCGGCCGAAGCGGTCAGCATCCGGCGGCGGGGCAACGGCTGCGTCATCCGACCATCGTGTGCTCGCCTGCCGGCATCCGCACGTCGATCTAGCCGCGGTTCAGCCGGGGTGGCGCGGCTACGGCGCGACGCTGCCGGTCAGGGCCCGGCCGTAGGCCTCGAGGGCCAGGTACGGGTTCAGCTGCGGGTGCCGGCTCGCGACCGACACGTCCAGCCAGAACCGGCGCAGCGCGCTGGTCGTGCGGAACCCGCTCGCGCCGTGCAGGTCGAGCATGCGTTCGAGCGCGGCCCGGCAGTCGGCGCCCGCGTCGGCGCGGTCCTGAGCCATGCGGCTGCTCTGCTCGTCGGTGATCGTGGAGTCCGCGTCGACGGCGGTGGCCAGCGCCAGCAGGGTCCGCTCCGCCCGCTGCGTCAGCATGGCGGCCTCGGCCAGCCGGTGCCGGGCCCCGGGCGAGTCGCCCATCCGGGTGTACGAGGTGAAGAACGGCTTGCGGTCCGAGGCGAACACGGCCCGGACCACGTCGAGGGCACCGAAGGTCGCGCCCACGACCGGTGCGAGCACACCGAGGCCCCACAGCTGCAACGTCCTGGTGTCGGGCGGGTAGTGCAGCGGCGGGCCCGACACCACCCGCGCCGAGGGGATCAGCACGTTGTCGGCGACGACCGTGTGGCTTCCGGTCCCGCGCATGCCCGCCGCCTGCCAGGTGCGGTCGATGGTCAGGTCGGTCATGGGGAGCACCGTGATGGCGAAGGCGTCGTCGACCATGGCCCCGAGACAGGCCCACCGGGCGTCCTCGCACCCGGACAGGTAGTCCCACCGGCCGGTCAGCCGAACCCCGTCCGGGCCGATCGTGCCCCGTCCCGCCGGTACGCCGGCCGCGCAGAAGAAGCCGCCGTAGGCCAGTGGTGTGCCCAGACGGAAGGCGCCCGCGGACCGGACGGCCGCCAGGCCGGCCGGGGTGGGCCGCATCCGTTCCTCGGTCGCCGCCGCGTTCTTCCGGAGAATGTCGATCACTCTGAAACCGTGCCAGCGGAGCGGGGTGGCGACCATAATCGTGCGGCTCTGCTCGGCTTCCACGTCGTCCTGCGCGGCACCGGCTGGCTCGTCACCGAGTCGGGCAGCCCGCTCCTGCTCCGGGCCGGCGATGTGGTGCTCGTGCCGTACGGGAAAGCGCACGGCCTCAGCCACACCGGCCAGGACACGATCCACCGGCTGGCCCCGCTGGAACTTCCGGCCGCCCGCTCCGGCCACGGGCCGGCGGATTTCGAGGTCATCCTGGGCTGTTACCGGCTGGACCACAGCCAGCTGCACCGCTTCCTGCGCGACCTACCCCCGGTCATCGTCACGCCGCTGGACCCGCACCGGCATCCGGAGCGGCGTGCGCTCATCGACCTGCTCACCGCGGAGGTCTCGCGGGACCTTCCCGGCACCGGGGTGACCCGGCCGGCGCTGGTCGGCCTGGTCCTGGTCGACGCCTTGCGGCACGTCGCCGATCAGAGCCGGCCGGGCGAGCATGACGCCGGTATCGCGGCCACGCTCAGGGAGATCCACGCCGAACCCCACCAGCGGTGGACCGTCCAGCGGCTGGGCGAGATCGCCGGCATGTCACGCAGCGTCTTCAAGCGCAGGTTCACGGCCCAGGTCGGCCGGCCCCCGATGACCTACCTGATCGAGTGGCGGCTCAACCGCGGTGCGCGGCTGCTGCGCGAGACGAAGGCTCCGCTGGCGACGATCGCCCGCCAGGTCGGCTACTCCAGCGAGTACGCCTTCGCCAACGCGTTCCGGCGCAGGTTCGGCGTCGCACCGGGCCGGTTCCGCACCCGGATGACCTCCTGACATCGCGGCGTGAGCTGCCCCTCTTTGCCCTGCTGCATCTGATGGATCTCCTACTATGCTGGCCAGGTGTCCGGCGACTCTGTGCAGCTTCACGGCCGCAAGGATGAGCTTCGTGAGCTGGACCGCCTCTGCGAGACCGTCCGAGCCGGTCAGAGTGCCGCGTTGGTCATCCGCGGCGAGGCCGGGCTGGGAAAGACCGCTCTGCTGCGCTATGTGGCCCGGCGAGCGCTCCCGCACTTCCGGGTCGCCCAGATCGCCGGGGTCGAGTCCGAGGTCGAGCTGGCGTACGCCGGCCTGCACCACCTCTGCGCCCCGATGCTGGGCCAGCTCAAGGCCCTTCCGGAGCCCCAGCGGTCAGCGTTGCGCACCGCGTTCGGACTCGCCGGTGGCCCCGCACCGGATCGTTTCCTCGTGGGTCTGGCCACCCTGAGCCTGCTCGCCGAGGTGGCCGGCCGGCGGCCGCTGATGTGCCTGGTCGACGACGCGCAATGGCTGGACGGGGCGTCGAGCGAGATCCTCGGTTTCGTCGCCCGCCGGCTCGCCGCGGAGTCGGTGGCCATGGTGTTCACCGTTCGTGACGACGGACCGGGAGCGGACCGGCGTCAGCTGGCCGGCCTGCCGGTGATGGCGCTCGGCGGCGTGTCCGGTGCGGACGCGCGGGCCCTGCTGTCCACCGTGGTGCCGGGCCGGCTCGACCCGCGCGTGCTGGACCGGGTCGTGGCCGAAACCAGCGGTAACCCCCTGGCCATGCTGGAGCTGCCCCGCGGCATGAGCACCGCGGAGCTCGCCGCCGGGTTCGGGCTGCCGACGGCCGGCGGGACGGCTGCGGGCCTGGAGAGCCACTACGCCGGACGGATCCGGGCGCTCCCCGCACCGACGCAGCGGCTCATGCTGGTGGCTGCCTGCGACAGCACCGGGGACGCCACGACCGTCTGGCGCGCCGCGACCCGCCTCGGCATCGGCTTCGACGCGGCCTGGCCCGAGGTGACCGACGGCCTGTTCGAGGTCGGCGCCCAGGTCCGGTTCCGGCACCCCCTGGTCCGGTCAGCGGTCTACCGATCCGCGTCGGTGGAGGAACGCCGCGCGGCCCACGAGGCGCTGGCGCACGCTCTCGACGCCGTCGCCGACGCGGATCGCCGCGCCTGGCACCGCGCCCAGGCCAGCTCCGGTCCCGACGAGGAAGTCGCGGTGGAGCTCGAGCGAAGTGCGGACCGGGCCCAGGCCCGCGGCGGGTTCGCCGCGGCCGCCGCGTTACTGGAACGCTCAGCGGGCCTGACCCTCGAGCCGGCCGTACGGTTCGAGCGCCGGCTGGCGGCGGTACGGATGCACCTTCGCGCCGGCGCGTTCGACACCGCGCTGGCCCTGCTGGCGGCGGCCGAGTCGGAGGAGCCGGACGAACTGGCCGGGGCGCGCATCGCGCTGTTGCGCGGGCAGGTGGCGTCGGCCTCGGATGCCGGCGGCGATGCGCCCCTTCAGCTGGTCAACGCGGCCGGGCGCCTGGAACGCCTGGACACGGCCCTGTCGCGCCGGACCTATTCGGACGCCTGGAATGCCGCGATGTTCGCCGGGCATCTCGCCAAGCCCGGCGGCGGACTGCTCGAGGTGGCCCGGGCGGGCCGGGCCGGTCCGCAGCCGGATGTTCCGCTGCGCCCGTTCGGCCGCATCCTGGAAGCGCTGCTCGTGCTGGCCACCGACGGCCGGGCGGCCGCCGAGCCGATGGTCCGCGAGGCCCTGGGCGCCCTGCTCGTCAGTGACCTTCCCGTCGAGAACTGGCTGCACCACGGAGCCCTGGCCGCGACGGCTGCGGCGGCGGTCTGGGACCTGGAGAGCTGGAGCGCGGTGAACGGCCGGCAGGCCCGGCTCGCCCGTGAGCTGGGCGCGCTGGCCGTGCTGCCCAGTCCCCTGAGCGGGCTGGCCCTCGTCGCGACGTGGCGGGGCGACTTCGAGGCGGCCGCCCGGCTGACGGCCGAGCACGACGCGGTCACGGAGGCGACGGGAACCCGGATCGCGCCGTACGGGGCCATGCTGCTCGCCGGCTATCGGGGGCCGACCGAGAGCGCGTCCGCCCTGCTCGCGGCGACCACCGAGGACGCGATCAGCCGCGGTGAGGGGCTCGGTGTGGACCACGCCCGATGGTGCACCGCGATCCTGCACAACAGTGCGGGACGGTATCCGGAGGCGATGGCGGCTGCTCAACCGGCCGACCCGAAGGCGCCCGGGCTGCTGGTCGGCGCCTGGATGCTGCCCGAGCGCATCGAGGCCGCGGTGCGCTGCGGGGAACGAGACGTGGCCGTCGCGGCGCTGGAGGAGTTCGAGTCCACGGCGAACCCCGGTGCGCACGGCTGGGGCCGGGGCATCGCGGCGCGTTCGCGGGCCATGCTCAGCGACGGTGACACGGCCGACCGCCTGTTCCGGGAGGCGATCGACCAGCTGGGCCGGGCCGGGGTCCGCAGCGAGCTGGCCCGCGCCCACCTGGTGTACGGCGAATGGCTGCGCCGCGAGAACCGCCGGGGCGAGGCCCGGGAACACCTGCGGACCGCTCACGACATGTTCATGGCGGTGTCGGCCGACGGCTTCACCGAACGGGCCCGCCGGGAACTGCTCGCGACCGGGGAGCACGTGCGTCGCCGGCAGGTCGCCGACCGTACGGAATTGACCCCGCAGGAGGAGCACATCGCGCGACTGGCCCGGGACGGCCGGACCAACCCGGAGATCGCGGGGGAACTGTTCATCAGCGCCCGCACGGTGGAGTGGCACCTGCGCAAGGTGTTCACCAAGCTCGAGATCACCTCGCGGCGCGGGCTCCGGGACGCCCTGCCGAGTCGTGCCCCGGCGCGAGGGCCGGCGTGACAGCGATCCGGCCGGGCCTCCGCCGGGTCGTCCTGCTCCTGGCACTGTTGACCATGCCGTGGACCGCCGGGTGCGGCGGCTCCCAGCAGAGCCGGACCACGGCCGTTTCCTTCGCGGGCGTCCGGGACCAGGGCGCCACCGGGTACGCCGTGGCCGAGCTGGAAGGGCTCTACGCGCAGCAGGGGCTGACCTTCTCGCCCACCTGGGCGACGTCCGGAACGGTGATCCTGCAAGGACTGGTGAGCGGGGACTTCGACGTGGCCAACCTCGGCCCGGCGCAGCTCTACGGGGCCATCAGCAACGGCGCCTGTGGCCGGGTGCTCCGCCCGACCCAGGGCGCGGCCTACGGGGTGATCGCGCAGACCGGCCTCCACCTCGACACCACCCGGCCCTACCCCGCGGTTCTCACCCAGCTGCGGGGAAAGGCCGTCGGGGTCGCTGCCCGCGGCGCTTCGCAGGAGCTCGTGCTCCGGTCATTGCTGACCAGGGCCGGTCTGGACCCGGACACCGACGTCAGATGGGTGGCGATCGGTGGGGGCGCGGCCGCCGCCGCGGCTTTCGCCTCGGGGCAGGTGGACGTGTCGATGTCGTACCCGCAGCTGGAGGTCAATCTCAAGGCCGGTGGCACCGCCTTCGACAAGCTGGTGGACCTCGCCGGCCCGGACACTCCGCTGGGCGAGTTCTGGCAGTCGGTCGCCGTCGCCAATTGCGGCTGGGCCGACGACCATCCCGACACGGTCCTGAAGTTCTGTCACGCCCTCAATCAGGGCTTCACGGCACTCGAGCAGCAGCCGGACGCCGGGCCGGAGACGTTCGCCCACCTCGGCCTCGGCGCGGACCCTGACCAGGCGAGAAGCCTGTGGAACCAGTACAAGACCCCGGTCGTGGACATCCCTGCTCTCAACGAGGAGAACTGGCGCCATCAGGCAGCGTTCACCCCCGACCGTACGACGCCGGATTTCTCCGAGTATGTGGTCGACGGCTGCGCGACGGCATGATCGGGCCGTGTGGCTGTGGCGGGTCGCGGTGCCGCCCGCCGGGATCGCGCTGTGGTATCTCGTCCACCAGCTCGGCGTCATCAGCCCGGTCCTGCTGCCCAGCCCAGGTGCCGTGTGGGACGCGGGGCTGCAGCTGCACCACTCCGGCGTGCTCTGGCCGAACCTGTGGTCGACGATCACCGCGGCCCTCGGGGCACTCACGTTGTCGGCCGTTATCGGCATCCCGCTCGGTGTCCTGCTCGGCATGCTGCCCCGGACGTGGGCCGTGCTGGCGCCGTACCTCAACGCGGTCAACAGCATGCCCCGCATCGCCCTCGCGCCGGTGTTCCTGGTCGCGTTCGGCATCGGGCAGAGCTCCAAGATCGCCCTCGGGTTCAGCATCGCCTTCTTCGTCTTCCTGATGAACGCGCGCAGCGGCGTGCTCAGCACCGACGACGATCACCTCAAGGTGTGTCTCGTCCTGGGTGCGTCCCGGTCACAGCTGTTCCGCAAGCTGTACGTGCCCGTCGCCCTCCCGGCCATCGTCACGGCGCTGCGGCTGGGCACGGTCTTCGCGCTGCTCGGCGTGGTCGGCTCCGAGATCATCGCCTCCCGGGCGGGCGTGGGCCAGCTGATCACGACGTACTCGGCCACGCTGTCGATGGCCCCGGTCTACGCGCTCCTGATGATCCTCGCGATCTTCACCTCGGTCCTGACCATGCTCGTCGGCGCGCTGGAAGGCGCCTTGCTCGGGTGGCAGCGCGCCGATCGTGCTCATATCCGCACCCGGCCCGCCCCCGCAGCGCCGGCAAGCGCGCCTGCGACACCGCGGACAAGCCGGGGTTCTGTGCGGTTCCGCTCGGTCTCGGTGGAGTTCGCCCTGCGCGGGTCGCCGCCGCACCGCGTGCTCAGCGACTTCTCGATGACCATCCCCCGCGGGCAGTTCGTCGCCATCGTCGGGGCCAGCGGAGCGGGTAAGTCGACCATGCTCAACGTCGTCTCCGGACTCACCCCGATCACCTCAGGGGACATCACCGTCTTCGACGGACCTCCACGGGCCGGACGGGCGGACGTCGGCCACATGTTCGCGCGCGACGCGCTCCTGCCCTGGCGCACCGCCCGGCGCAACGTGGAGCTCGGCCTGGAGCTGCGGAACAGGGCAGCGCAGGTCCGGCACGAACGCGCCCGCCGGCTGCTCGATCTCGTGCAGCTGTCCGCGGCGGCTGACCGATATCCGGCCCAGCTGTCGCAAGGCATGCGCCAGCGGGTGGCGCTGGCCAGGACGCTGGCGTCGGATCCTGAGCTGCTGCTGATGGACGAGCCGTTCGCTGCCCTGGACGCCCTCACGCGCGCGTCCGTCCGTGACATGTTCCTCGACATCTGGGACAACGAGGAACACCGTAAGACCGTCCTGTTCGTGACCCACGACCTCACCGAGGCCCTGGTCCTGGCCGATCGGGTCGTCACCGTCGCCGACGGTCGGGTCCGGACCGACGTGGAGGTCCCGTACGGCCGACCGCGCGATCAGCGGACCCTGCTGGCCCGGGCCGACTTCCGCGCCCTCTACGACCGCCTCCAGGCCGACCTCGCTGAGGCCGGCGGCGCCTGACGGCGGCGGCCACCGGTGCAGGTCGCACCGGTGGCCGCCGGGTGTCGCATGCAGGATCGAGGATCAGGGGTACGCCACGACGTTGCGCGGAGTGGTGTTGCCGGCGGGGTTGGGGACGGGGCCGCCGGTGTCGTTGACGACGTTGGCGATGGTGCCGACGTCGCCGAGGGAGACGGTGAGGACGCTGCGGAGCCGTACGCCGGACCGGTTGGGCACCTCGAAGGCCCGGTCCACCCGCACGCTGGGGTTGGCGCTGAAGTAGGCGTACGAGCCGCCGCCCCAGAGCTCGTGGTCGGTGACGGCGTCGGCGACCTTGTAGGCGGCGTATCCGTTGCCGCGGGGCCCGATCCAGGCGGCCTGGTTGGGCACGTCGTACGGCTTCTCGTTCTGGAAGAAGATCGTCTTGCCGCGGTTGCCGTTCCAGATCACCTCGTACTTCTGGTAGTGCTCGACGAACAGGCCGGTGGCCAGGACGTCGTCACCGTTGACGAGCAGACCGGTGTCGCCGGTGTTCACCGTCCAGCCGGTCGGTGCACCGCCGTGGTCGGCCCGCCAGGCCCAGATGTGGTCGATGATCGTGTCGTCACTGTGCACGGCGAGGGTCGTGGTGGCCTTGCCCTGCACGCTGCTGCCGATGCGGAAGAACACGTCCTGCAGGCTGGTCGGGTTGGCGGCGTGGTCGGTGTGGACCCCGGCCCGGCCGACACTCATCAACGTCGGGCTGTTGGTCGTACCGGCGTCGAAGGTCAGACCGCTCACCTTGACCCCGTCGACGTCGGCGACGTTCAGGGCCTCGACCCCGCCCGTCGGGATCAGGGTCGGGAAGCCGATGCCGGTCACCACGGTGTTGGGGCGGGTGACCCGGATGGTCTCGTTGAGCGAGTAGGTGCCCGGGGTGAAGAACAGGTTCAGGCCCTGGGCCAGGGCGGAGTTGATCCGGGCGGCGCTGTCGCTGGGCTTGGCGACGTAGAACTCCCGCATCGGGATCGACGCGCCGGCGGTGTTGGGCCAGTTGGCGCCCGCGGAGTTGCGCCGCAGGGCCGGCACGAAGACGCGGTAGAGGCCGGCGCTGTCGACGTACAGGAAGGGCTTCTCCCGCGAGACCGGGGTGGTGGCCAGCGTGGTGTGGGGCGGGTTCGGGAACGCGTTCGGCGGGGCACCCTGGACGCCGGAGTAGACCATGTTCCAGACGCCGCCCTCCCAGCGGCCGATCCGGCTGTCGCGGGTGTACCACTGCTGCTGGGAACCGGAGGACACGGTGCCGTCGACCACGGCGTCGGCCAGGTAGCCGCCGCTGGAGTAGCCCTGCCCGTTGTCCTGGTTCGAGGGCGCCAGGGTCAGGTTGCCGCGGATGTGCACCCGGCGCATCGGGGCGGCCTGGGAGACGGCCCAGCGGTTGGTGCCGCCCTCGGGCACGATCGACAGGTTCTCCATGCTGCGCCAGAAGTTCTGGGTCGCGTTCTTCTCGTCGCCGTAGTTCCACCCGGAGTCGACGTTGATCGCCCCGTTGATCGTCACGTCGTCGGGGTTGAGGCCCAGACCGGCCAGCGTGGTGTAGAAGCCGACGTTGGCCCAGACCCGGCCGTAGCTGCCCGGCTTGAACAGGAACACGTGGCGCTGGGTGCCGAACTGCGCGGTCGGGCTGCGCAGCTGCGCGTTGAACGCCTGGTCCACGGCCGACTGGATGGTCGACCCCGGCGTGCCCTGATCGAAGATCCGCACGTTCGGGCCCAGGTCAGGCGTGTCGGAGGTGGGGAGGGCCGGTCCGCTGGGGGTCGGGGTGACCGTGGGCGTCGGCGTGGTGCCGCCGGCGAAGACCTGGAACTCCCAGAGCGAGTAGCCGTACGGGGTGGCCCGGGTGGTGCCGTTCATCCGCACGTACCGGCCGCTGCCGGTGACGTTCAGGGTCTGGAGGCCGGCCTTGCCCGCGGTGACCGGGGTGATGTTCGTCCAGGTGGTGCCGTTCGGCGAGGTCTGGATGGTGAAGGCCGAGGCGTACGCGGCCTCCCAGTTCAGCACGACCTGGCTGATCGACTGGGTGGTGCCCAGGTCGACCTGCAACCACTGGGGATCGGCGAACGTGCTGGACCAGCGGGTGCCGGCGTCACCGTCGACCGCGGCGGCCGCCGTGAAGGCGGCACTCTCGACGGAGGAGGCGGTGGCCGTCTTGCCCTGTGACACCGGGATGTCCGCGGCGCTGGCGTTGGAGGCGATCGAGACGACGGTGGTGCCGAGGGCCGCGGCGAGCACGGCGCTGAGCACCACCCGCCCGCGGTGTCGGCGTTTCGGGGGCGGCGGGGACGTCAGTGCAGGGGATGTCATGTTCCTACCTGTCAGGCGGGTTGTCGCGCGTCCGTGGGGACAGACGTACGACGGGGCGGGGGATGACCGTGCGGCACCGAGCAGAGAGCGCTCTCCGGCAATTGTTACTTCCGTGTTGCAGCACGTCAATATCCCGGCAACAAAGTGTCGGCCGGCGGGCCGATCCGGGCCGTCGATTGAACGGAATGAATTCGCAAACAGTTCCCAGAAAATTGTTATCCGGCATTACGTCTGATTCGTCCGGCCTGCGGCGGTCAGGGTGGCGACCAGCCCCGCAAACGCGACGCCGCGCTCAGCCCGGCCGAGCGCGAGCCCGCCGGCCCGAACGCGCGCACGGCATCAGCCCCCCGATCGACCGCTGCTCGCGGCGGCCGGCGAACCGTCAGTTGAAAGGTGGCCGGTGGACGCCGAACCGGGCGTGGATCTGCGCGGACCCGATCTCCGACCGAGCCACGAATATCGCCATTGTCGCCAGCACCGTGACAACGCCGGCGACGCCCAGCCATGAGCCGGCGGCGGGGTAAAGGTGCGCGGCGAGACCGAAGAAGCCCATGGCCAGCCCACAGGCCAGCGAGGTGAGCATCAGTTCGTGATACATCCGGTGGAAAATGCGGTGCGCCTTGTGCTCCTTGCCGAAGTGCGAGGCCGGAGACCATTTGATGTTGACGTAGAAGCCGGTCGCCGCGCCCAGCCAGAGCATTCCGAGCCAGGTGTTCCACGCCGCCACCTGACCGAGGAAGTAGGCGGGAGGTATCTCCAGTCCCGCGATCATGAACGGCATGAAAGAGTCCAGGAAGGACGGCGCCCAGCGGAGCATGATGCTCATGTTCACGTACGTGTAGAACACGCCGACCAGCACCAACGCCAGGCACACGCTGTGGAAGTAGGCCAGCGGAGAAGGATCGTTGAAAGTGTTGTCCGCGAGGATCGCCAGCGCGACGCCCTGCAGGATGCCGATGATCGTGGTGAAGCAGCTGGACGAGATCTCCAGTGAACGGCGGACCAGAACATCGTGATCCAGAGCCTGGATCGCGCCCCCACGCTCGGGACACTCCTCGGCCGGGCGGGATTGATGACGAGCGACTGAATAGTGATCTCCGCCCGGCCCGCGGTGCGACCGCATGGTCGATCGCGATGGCGGCTGGGCCCACTCGTAAGATTCATCGATCACCGCTGTATCTTCGCTTGCCCGTCAACACCGAGCCGCATTTCCGGCGCATTTCTGATCTTTGCCTGACCGGCGAAACGCGAAACGATTACAGAAGGTCGCAGACCATTGGCTCGGCGAATACGGACCCGGCCCGGCAATTACGGTCAGCCATCCGGCGAATACGCTCGGCCCGGTTGCCGGTGCCTTTTGTCGGCGCCTGCAACGTTACGCAGGGTGAGTGAGGTGATCTTTCAAGGAGTTCGCAGCCGCGTACTGGACAGAGCGGCGACTCAGCCGGCTGGAGCCCAGCGGCGGACCGCGGCTGCCGCCGCCAGTGTCGTCCCGGCCAGCGTCACCCACAGCAGGCCCGGGCCGGCCGACAGCAGCGTCGTCAGGACGGCCGGAGCGGCGGCGTTGCCCAACCCGGTGGAGAGCTGCCAGCGGGCCAGGGCCCGGCCGAGCAACTCCGGCGGCGCCGCAGCCGCGACGAGCACGGTGCCGCTCCCCGCGTACAGGATCTCGCCCAGGGTGTAGAGCACCGCGACCAGAGCGATCGCCGCCGGGCCCGCCGGCTCAGCCGCCCAGAACCCGAGGTACGACGTGGCCAGGACCACGCCGGCGGCCGCCAGGACGCTGCGGCGGGGCAGCCGGCGCAGCCGGACGACCAGCAGCACCTGCACCGCGACGACCAGCACGGTGTTGCCCGCGAACAACGCCGCCGACCAGGCCGCAGGCGCGTCCATCCGGGTGATCAGCAGCGCGGGAAGGGCGACCTCCAGGACGCCGAAGCACAATGCGTAGGGCAGGTTCAGCCACGACAAGGGCCCGATGCCGAGGCCGTCGCTGTCCTCGACCGGAGCCCGGGCCGGCCGGGGACGCCGCAGGGAGAGGATGAGCGCGCCGGCGAGAAGGTAGCCGATGCCGTTGACGGCGGCGAGCAGGCGCAGCGAGTCCGCGGCCCCGACAGCAATGAGCGCACCCAGTCCCAGCCCGGCGTTGCGGATCGTCCGGGCCAGCGCGAGCACCCGGTCCGCGGGGCCGTCGGCCAGGGCGGTGACCAGCGCCGCCTGGGCGGTCGGCAAGGCCTGGTTGCCCGCGCCCAGCAGCACCGCGGCCGCGAGGAAGCCGGGCAGGCCGTGGCCCAGCAACAGCACCACGATGCCCAGGGCGCGGATCAGCATCGTCGCCGCCATCGGGGCCCGGCGGCCGCCCGCGTCGATCCAGCGGCCGAGCAGCGGGATGCCGGCGAGCCCGACGAGCAGACCGGCGGTCAGCGCCAGGCCGGCGGAGGGGGCCGGCAGGTGGAGCACGCTGAGGCCGTACAGCAGCAGAAAAGGCCGCAGCAGACCGGAGCCGAGGGCATCGACCGCCAGGGCGGCCGCGAAGCGACGCGAGAACATGCCGACGAGCGTCGGCCCCGCGGGCCGCGGTGGCCCGCCGATTGACGGTTCGCGTCAACTGTTGCGGGCGTACGGCGCAACCGGCGCCACAATGGCGACGTGGCCCTGACCATCGACATCACCGGCCTGCCGGCCGAGCGCCTGCGCTTCGCCGCGTCGCCATTGGCCGAGCTGGGCGCGATGCTGCACGTGCTGGCCGCGCCCGGTCATCATCCGGCGCTGCAGCCCTGGGCCGCCGGTGTCCTGGCAGGGTGCAAGCCGTCGTTCACCGACCGGCTGCTGGAGGCCGAGTTCCTGTGGAGCTCGTCACGCGCCGACTTCCTGGTGCCGGCCCACCCGCGCGCGACCCTGGCCGAGGAGCTCGACGACATCGACGCGCTCAGCGACGAGGACTACGTGGCGGCCGCGCTCATCACCACCTGCGGATGCTCCCGGCTGTCGTTCCGCCGCAGCGAGCCGGAGCGGCTCAAAGACCTCGCGCGGGCTCGCGGGCCGGTCCAGGGCGCCTTCGCCGACCAGCTGCTCGACGATCCCGGCCCGGTCCGGGTACGCGTGCGAAAGTTGCTGGAGGACTGCGTCGAGGAGTTCTTCGGTGAGGCGTGGCGCCGGATCGCCTTCTCCCTCGCGGTCGACGCGCGGCGCATGGCCGACCTGTACGAGCAGCAGGGACTCAGCGCGGCGCTCGCGGCGATGTCCCCGGCGATGACGCTGTCCGAGACTCGCGTCGTGGTGGACAAACTGCAGGACAACTGGACCAGCGCCGAGGACGGGCTGACCTTCATCCCCACGGCGTTCGGCCGCCCGCACCTGCTCACCGTGCACGCGCGGGGTCGCCGGCCGGTCGTGCAGTACCCCACCGCGACTGAAGATCCGGTGCCGCTCGACGTGGTGCAGCGGCGGATCGATGCGCTCGGCCATCCCGTACGGCTCAGGCTCTGCCGGACCCTGGCGCGTGGGCCGCGGACCACGGGTGAGCTCGCGGAAGCGTGGCATCTGAGCACGCCGGAGGTCTCGCGGCATCTGGCCGTGCTCAAGAAGGCGGGCCTGACGGTGACCACTCGGCGCGGTCGCTACGTCAGCCACCAGCTGGATCTGTCGGTGACGGCGGCGCTGGGTACCGACCTGATCGCCGTCCTGCTGCGCTAGATGTACTAACCACAGACGTTGTTGATGTTCGGCGTGGTGTCTTGATCGAAAGGGAGACCTCCGGAAGGAGTGGCGGTGCTTGACGTCGCCGTTTCGATCCGGA
>NZ_JBSGFR010000030.1:0-116908 GCF_053603475.1 Actinoplanes sp. NPDC004185
GAGAGCGGCAGTAAGTCGCCCCGATCCCGGTGACCGATCAGGCGCAGGTGACCAATGACCATCACCACTTCAACTACGTGCGGTCCCTGGGGGCGCCCCCCCCCCCCCCCCCCCCCCCCCCCCGCTGGGCCGTCGCCGCCGCGTCCTCACCACCCGCAGCCTTCGCTGCCGCGTCCCTCACCACCCGCGGCCTTCGCCGCCCCCGTCCTTCCCACCCGCGGCCTTCGCCGCCTCCGTCCTTCTCGGCGCTGTCCGCGGACTTCTCTTCCCGCCCGGCCGGGCGATCCCCCGACCCGGTGGCGTGCCTGCGGGAGGATGACGCCATGACCGATGACTATCGCGTCGCGCGAGCTGTCGAGCTCGACGACCTGGATGAGCTACGCCGCCTCGCGGCGGCGGAAAACGCCGACGCGGTATCGGCGCTGATCGAGATTGCCGGGGAGCGCGGCGATGTGGCGGAACTGCGGAGACTGGCCGAGGCCGGCAGCGAGCACGCCGTCGAGGTCCTCAACGACCTGACCGACCACTGACCTCGGCCGTCTCGCAGGTCGAACCTCAGGCTTCCGGCGTGGTCGGGAAGCCGAGAGCCTTGACCATGTCGATGGTGTCGGCTTCTTCCGCGCGCTTGTCGTCGCGGTAACGCAGGACGCGGGCGAACCGCAGCGCCACCCCGCCCGGATATCGGGGCGAGGTCTGCACGCCGTCGAAGGCGATCTCCACGACCTGCTCGGGCCGCACGGTGACCACCCAGCCGGAGTCGTCGATCGCCAGCTCCTTGAACCGCTCGGTCTGCCAGCGCAGCAGCTCGTCGGTGAGGCCCTTGAACGTCTTGCCGAGCATGACGAACCCGCCGGTCCGCGGATCCCGGGCGCCCAGGTGCAGGTTGGACAGCCACCCCTGCCGCCGGCCGTGACCCCATTCGACAGCGAGAACAACCAGGTCAAGCGTGTGCCGCGGCTTGACCTTGACCCAGGCGGCACCCCGGCGGCCCACGTCGTACGGGGCCTCCTGGGCCTTGACCACGACGCCCTCCTGCCCGGCGGCAAGGGCGGCGGCGAACGCCTCGGCGGCCTGCTCCTCACTCTCGACGGTCCGCCGCCCCACGATCAGCTCGGCGGGCAGCGCGTCGGCCAGCGCGGCCCAGCGCACCCGCCCCGGCTCGTCCAGCAGGTCGGTGCCGTCCAGATGGAGAAGATCGAAGAAGTACGGAACCAGCCCGGGCCCGTCGACCGGCCCTTCTTTCCCGCCGCGCCGGGCACCTCGGGTGGCGGCCCGGCTCGACGTCTCCTGGAACGGTCGCGGCCGCCCCTGGGCGTCGAGGGCCATGGCCTCACCGTCGAGCACGAACTCCCGAGCCGGAACGGCCCGCGCAGCGGCGACAACGTCGGGGAGCCGCGCGGTGATGTCGTCGAGGCTGCGGGTGAAAACGGCGACCTCGTCCCCGGAACGGTGCACCTGGATGCGAATGCCATCAAGCTTCACGTCGACGGTGGCCGGCGACCCGGTGGCCAGCAGCGCGGCGGCAACATCGGGGGCACTGCTCGCCAGCATGGGGGTCAGCGGAGTGCCGACCCGCAAGCTGATCTCGCCGAGCGCGGGCGCCCCGCCGGTGAGCGCGGCGACAGCCACCTGTTTGAGGTCCCCTGAGAGCAGCAGCGCCCGCCGAACCGCCGTGACAGGCACCTCGGCGGCGCGGGCGATCGCGTCGGCGAGCAGCCCGGCCTGGGCCCCCTGGCGCAACTCGCCGCTGAAGAGGCCGACGAGCAGCCGCTGCTCGTCAGCGGTGGCCCGGCCGAAGAGCCCGGACAGCAACTCACGCCGGCGCGCCTGCGACCCGGCGCCCGAAACCACGGAGATGGCGGCGATCCGCTCGTCGACCTCAGCCACGGTGAGCACCGGCTCGGCGGCGGGGGCGGGCAGGTCACGCAGGCCGGCGTAGCCGACGCCGGTCTGGCGTTGCCGTAGCTCACCGGCCAGGTAGGCGGAGCCGGCAGCCAGCTCGCCGGGATCGAGACGCCGGAGGGCATCGGCCAGCAGGTCGATCTTGGCCTTGCGGCCGGAGGTGGCGGAAACGGCGGCCGACGTGGCTGCCAGGTCGAGGAACTGCACGAACCCCATCCTGGCAGCCAGGTACGACATTCGCGGGCCGGTCGCGATCCGCTCCCCCGTGAAGCGTTCGCAACCGGCCCGGTCCGGGGGCCTGCGCCGCGGCGACCTGGCCGTGAAGCAGGTCAGGCCGGGCGAGGCCGGGTTCTAGCTGCCAGGTCGAGTGGCTGGCTTATGGCCGGTTGATCCAGCGGCTGGCTGACTCGCCGCCGACCGACCGCGCGGCCAACCGGCTTGCCGCCGACCAACCCCGCAGCCAACCAACCCCACAGCCAGCCGACCCCACAGCCAGCCGACTCGCCGCCGACCGACCCAGCGGTTGGCTGGCTCGCCGCCAGCCGGCCCCACGGCCAGCCGCCCGCCGCCGACCAACCCCACAGCCAGCCGACTCCTCGCCGACCAATCCGATGGCTGGCCGGCTTGCGACCAGCCGCTGTTGTGGACCGGCCGACCGAGCTCCTTTCCGCCGCATGAGCCGGAAGACCTCAGCGGGCCACCATGCGCGGCCGAGTCGCAGGACAACTCGGCCGCCAGAGCCCTCCCTGCCCGCTCCCCCACAACTGTGCTGCCGCGTGTCCAGGACACCGACGGCCAGACGCCTGTCACGGCCGTCGCCATGCCGGGAGGACACGAGCAACCACTCGCCGCGCAGCCGAGTTGGGGAGGACTGGACGGCGGAGGGGTCAGGCGGTGGGAGGGGCCTGTCGCCCGGCGCACCGCGTGGCGACGGGGTGCGCCGGGCGACGGGCCCGGGGACATGGAGCAAAGTCAGGCGGCCACCGGCTCCGTGATGCGGTAGCCGCGGGCGCGGATGGCCTCGGCGACGCGGCTGAGTTGCGCGTCGAGCTGACACAGAGCGTCGGACAGCTCAGCGAGCTGAGCGGTGAGGGCGGTGTCGTCCCACCCGGAGACGTCGACGTCTCCCAGAGCACTGCCGGCGGCGCGGAGCGCCACGATCGCCTCGTTCGAACTCATGTTCGAATCCTAACAGGAATGATCTCGCCCGTGCAGCAGACTCACCCGATCAAGCGAAGCCGATTGCCGCAGGGGTGAACCCGGCCGAAACGGCCTTCTAGATGAGGCCCAGGCGGGCCAGGGCGCGGGCGAAGCCGTCCTCTTCTACCGTCCCGGTCACCGTTGTCGCCGCAGCCAGCACCTCCTTCGGCGCGTCGGCCATCGCCACCGATCGGCCCACCGTGGTGAACATCGGGATGTCGATCGGCATGTCGCCGAAGGCCACTGCCCGGTCCGCCGGCACGCCGACTTCGCGCAGGGCTCGTACCACTCCGCTGGCCTTGGTGATGCCGGCCGGCGCGATCTCGACGATCTCCGGGCCGGCGAAGCTCAGGCTGAGCGGAATGCCGCGCTGGGTGAGCAGGGTGATGAGGTCGGCCGGGCCGAGCGTCGGGTGGCACAGCGTCATCGCGCATGCTGCCACTCCGGCGAACGCGTCGACGGGAACCACAGCCGACGGGCCATTGTGCTGGGAGGTACGGATCGCGACGTAGGCCTCGTTCATCCGCCACGATTCGCCGTCGTAGATCGCGACTCCCGCCTCCGGCAGCTCGGCGCGTATGAGCGCCAGCAGCGCTTGCACAGCGTCGGACTGCAAGGTGTCGCGCCACAGCACGGATGGGGGCTCGAACGCGTACCCGAGGGAGCCCCCGCAGCAGATCGCCAGCGTGAGGTGGGGGGTCAGCTCGGTGAGGGCGCGGACTCCGGCCGAGGATCGGGCGGTCGCGGCGATGACCGGTATGCCCTGTGCTCGCAGTGCGTGGCAGGCCGAGACGGTCGCCTCGCTGATCGTCCCGTCGGTGCGGACGATCGTGCCGTCCAGGTCGGTGACGACTGCCGCGCTGGTCACCGGGGCAGGGCCTGTCTGAACACCGCCGCGGCGTGCGAGGGTGACGCCGCTGCGGCCACGAAGCCGTCCGGCCGTACGAGGTAGAGCTGCCCCGGAAGCAGCGGCGTCTGCGGCGCGGCGTCGAACAGGTGCACCGGCAGTCCCAGGTCCGGAACGTCGGATCGCTCGATGCCGCCGTACCCGTGGATCTGCCACTGCAGTGACCGAAGCACCTCGTAGTTGCCGCCGGCCCACGCCAGCCGGCGGCCGACCACCGGGTCGCGCCCCTCGTCCGGGGTCATGCGGTAGCGGATCCGCAGCTGCGCGACGTAGCCGAAGAAGCGCGAGCCGCCACCCGTCCGCGGCAGCAGCCGAACGCCGACCGGCGCGAGCAGGGGCACGATCAACCGGCGCACCGCCCGCAGCTGGACCCGCTGCGACGTGATGTAGCCGAACATCCGATCGGTCGTCGCCACCAGTTTCCGGGCGACCGGGCGCCGCTCGGCCTCGTAGCGGTCCAGCCACGCGTCGCCGGCGCGGCCGTGCACCACGTCGGCCAGCTTGAAGGCCAGGTTGTGCGCGTCCTGCAGGCCGGTGTTCATGCCCTGGCCACCGACCGGCGAGTGCACGTGCGCGGCGTCGCCGGCCAGGAAGAAGCGCCCGTCGCGGAACGTCTCCGCCACCCGGTGATGCACCTTGTAGGTCGCGAACCAGCGGGACTGCGCGTAGGTCACCGCGAACGATCGGCGGATCCGGGCCTGGGCGTCCCGCTCGGTGATCTGGCCGTCGCCGTCGTCGTCGCGGGCCAGACCGATCAACCGCCAGTTGCCGCGGCCGCGCATCGGGAAGCCGAGCAGAAACTCGTCGCCGGCGGGCCGGACGTTGATCGCGTCGGCCACCAGTCCACCGACCGCCGTCGCGTCGATGACGTAGAAGAGGTGTGGGCTGGTCACGCCGTCGAACGCGATGCCCCGCGACTTGCGGACCACCGAATTCGCCCCGTCGGCGCCGACGCAGAACCGGGCCGTGATCGTCTCGTCGCCGACCACGGCCTCGACGTGCTCAGCGGTGGCGGTCAGCGAGGTGACCTGCCGGCCCCAGCGGACGTCGCCGCCGAGGGCCCGCAGATTCTCGTACAGGATTTCCTCGTTGCGGCTCTGCTCCAAGATCTCGATCCACGGGTACGGCGTCACATCGCCACCCAGCGGCCCGATCGGGATCCGGCCGAAGACGCGATCCCCGAAGCCCGGAGCCAGCGCGACCGCCCGGTGTGCGGCCGCGAGCACCTTGTCCGCGATGCCGAGCTGGTCATACACCTCGATGCTGCGGGCCTGCACCACCAGCGCACGGGACTCCCGGGTGGGGCCGTCCTTGCCGTCGACCACGATGACCCGGACGCCGAGCTTCACCAGCCAGTTCGCCAGCATCAGCCCGGTGGGGCCGGCGCCGACGACCAGCACGTCGCAGCTCAGCTCGGCGGCCATGTCATCTACCCAGCGCGGCCACGTTGCGCAGCAGCAGGGCCTCGGCGAGGCACACCCGGGCGAACTCGCCGAGGTGCAGGCTCTCGTTCGGCCCGTGGGCGCCGGCGTACGGGTCCTCGACGCCGGTCACGAGGATCGCCGCCTCCGGGAAGAGCTCCTGGAAGGTGGCGATGAACGGGATCGAGCCACCCACGCCCATGTCGACCGGCGCGACTCCGTCCCAGGCCTGCTGGAACGCGGCCCGCGCGGCGTCGAACGCGGGGCCGGTCGCGTCGATGACGCAGGGCTCGCCGCCGCTCTCCAGCGTGACCTCGACGTGGGCGCCCCACGGCACGAACTTCTCGACGTGGGCGCGGATCGCCGCGTACGCCGAATTCCAGTCGTCGCCGGGCGCGAGCCGCACGCTCAGCTTGGCCTTGGCCCGCGGCACCAGGGCGTTCGGCGCCTCGCTGGTCTTCGGCGCGTCGATGCCGAGCACGGAGATCGACGGCTTGGTCCAGATCCGGTCGGTGAGCCGGCCCTCGCCGATCAGCTTGACGCCGTCGAGCACGCCGGCCTCGTGGCGGAAGCGGTCCTCGGGGTAGTCGACGGTCGCGGCCTCACGGCGGGCCAGGCCGTCGACGAGAACCTCACCGTTCTCGTCGTGCAGGGTGGCGATGAGCCGGGCCAGCACGGTGAGCGCGTCGGGCACGGCGCCACCGAACATGCCGCTGTGCACGGCGTTGTTGAGGGTGCTGACCTCGACGAAGCAGTTGACCAGGCCGCGCAGCGACGTGGTCAGGGCCGGTACGCCGATGTCCCAGTTGCCGGAGTCGGCGATGACGATGACGTCGGAGCGGAGCGTCTCCTTGTGGGCCTCGAGCAGCTCGTCGAGCGACTCGGAACCGAACTCCTCCTCGCCCTCCACGAACAGCACGACCCCGACCGGCAGCTCGTCGCCGAACGCCCGCAGCGCGGCGACGTGCGCCATCACGCCGGCCTTGTCGTCGGCGGCACCGCGACCGTACAACCGGCCGTCGCGCTCGACCGGCTCGAACGGGTCGCTGGTCCACAGCGCGGGGTCACCGGCCGGCTGCACGTCGTGGTGCGCGTAGAGCAGGACGGTCGGTGCGCCCTCGGGCGCCGCCTTGCGGCCGATGACGGCAGGCTGCCCCGTGCCCCGGACGATCTGCACCTCGAGGCCGCAGCCGCGCAGCAGCTCGGCGACGGCCTCGGCGGACCGCTCGACGTGCGAGTGGTCGAAACCGTCGAACGCGATCCCGGGGATGCGGACCAGCCGCTCGAGGTCGGCACGGACACCGGGCAGCTCACGCGCGATCGCGGCGCGCAGGTCGTCTTCGGTCAGGCTCATGCCATCGCCTCCGCCGGCGCTCCGGCGAGGAGACCCGTCGGGCGCGGAGTTGATGATTGGGTAGCAAGCTCGCTCATGAACCGATCCTAAGCCGGGCGGCTCGGGTCGTGCGGGCCTGCGTCATCGGCCTGTGGACAACTCAGCCGGCCGGCGGCGCCGGCGGCTCGTCGTCGGGGCGGCGACCCTTGCCGGCCCAGCCCCGGGCACCGCGCGCGGCGGATCCGGCCAGGTCGGCGGCGCCGTCGCCGAGCTTGCGGAGCAGGCCGACGAGCGGGTCCTGCGAGGTGTTGAAGGACTCACGGTACGAGTCGGCGGCGGCCTTGACGTCGTCGGTGACCGAGGCGTTGCCATCGGAGTCGCGACGCGGGTAGTCCCCGCCGAGGATCCGGCCGTACTCGCCGGAGTCGACCCACTTGCGCAGCTCGGCGGCGCGCGCGACGGGCACCGGGTGGGTGCTCCAGGCAGTCATACCCAGCTTGTGGATGCTGTCGCGAAGGTCTCCCCCGCCCTCATACTCGGCGGCCTGCTCGAGGAACGCGGCCGTGTCGATCTGCGACAGGTCACCGCCACCGGCGAGCTTCATGAGCAGCCGCAGCGACGCGGCCGGGTCCTGACCGGCGAGCAGGCCCGCGCGGTCGGCGGAGAGCTCGGCCTTGCGCCACCACTCGTACATCGCCGCGATGATGGCGCGCAGGGCGATCGCGCCGACCGGCAGCCAGCTCAGGCTCGCGGCCCACCGGGTGAGGATCATCATGATGGTCTTGTAGACGGCGTGCCCACTGCGCACGTGCCCGATCTCGTGGCCCAGCAGCGCGCGCAGCTCCTCGTCGTCGAGCTTCTCGACCGCGGCGGTGGTGATGACGATGAACGGCTTGTCCATGCCGATCGCCTGGCCGTTGATCACCGGCGACTGGCTGACGTAGAGCTCGGGCAGCTCGGCCACGTCGAGCGTGGCGGCGGCCTCGGCGAAGCGCTGGTAGACACGCGGATACTGACGGTGGTCGACCCGGATGGAGCCGGCAAGGAACGACAGCCGGAAGCCGCGCTCGTTCCACATGCCGAAGAACGCCTTCACCACGTCGTCGAAGCCCCGCAGCTCGCGCAGCGCGGTGAGCGCGCCACGGTCGGCCGGGTGCTCCCAGGCGCGCGAGCTGATGCCGGTCAGCGTGATCCGGCGCCGCGCCGGCCGGTTCTCTTCCTCGGTCGTCATCGTCCGTCCACCGTTCCCGCCGCTTCCCGCGGCTGATCGTGGTTCAGTCCGGCGGCGCCGGCCAGAGCCGTTCGTACCGATCGTCGAAACCCTCCGCGGCCCCGTCGACCAGGAGATCCACGTGCGCCGCGGTGGCATCCGCGGCGAAGTGCCGGTCCTCGTTCACGCGCCAGCGCTCAAGGTACGCCCGGAAGGCAACATCGTCGGCGCCGTCGCGTGCCAAAGCCCGCCGCCACCGCAGATCGGCCGGCGCGGTGACGAAGACGGAAAAGGACAGCTCCGGACGGATCACCCGTCGAGCGGCGGTCACACCCTCCAGCAGTACGGCCGGAGCAGGCTCAACGATGACCGGATTCCCACCGAACGCCTCGCGGTGCCAGAGGTACCGCCGGTATGTGGCGGGACGGCCGTGGCGCAGCGGGTCGAGCACCTGTTCCTCGAGCCGTGCCCAGAAGCTGAACTGGTCGTCCCAGCCGTCGAGCAGGTCGTCGGTGTGCACGACGGGGATGTCAGCGGCCTTGGCCAACCGGGCGGCGAACCAGCTCTTGCCGGCGCCGCTGGGCCCGTCGACAGCTATCAGCCGTACGGGGCCCAGCCGGGGCGGTTCTTCGAAGATTCGCTCCGCGAGCTCAGCGAAGGTCTCAGCCACCATCGGGTGCACCCGGCGGGATGAAGGGAAGGCCACGCGGAGGCCCGGACTCGATGAGCCGCCACAGGGCGTCGGTGTCGAGGTGCTCCTCGACGAGGTCGCCGAGGACATCGAGCGCGCGTTCGCGTACCTCCGCGAAGCGGGTGTCCGGGGCGACCACGAAGCCGTGCCGGCCCGCCTGCCGTGCCGCCTCGGTCAGGAACCGGCGGCGGAACTCGTCCGACTCGAAGGCGCCGTGCCAGTGCGTCCCGCAGACCGCGCCGACCACCGCACCTTCGGGCGTCCCGTCCGCGTACGCCAGCAGCGGCACCGGATCGCCGGCAGACACGTACCCGTGGTGGATCTCGTAGCCGCTCACCGGAACCTGCCCCCAGGCCGCGCCGCGCGACCGGGCCAGGGTCTTGCGCTCGCCGAAGGTGATGTCCACCGGCAGCAGGCCGAGGCCCGGCACGGTGCCCCGGCGGCTCTCGACGTCGTCGTGGATCGTGTCGGCGAGCATCTGGAAGCCGCCGCAGATGCCGACCAGCGGCTTGCCGGCAATGGCGTGCGCGCGGATCGCGTCGGCCAGGCCGGTCTCGCGCAGCCACGCCAGGTCGCTGACGGTGGCCTTGGAGCCGGGCAGCACGACCAGGTCGGCGTCGGCGATCTCGGCCGGCTCGATGGTGAGGCGCACCTGCACGCCGGGCTCGGTGGCGAGGGCCTCGGCGTCAGTGGCGTTGGAGATCCGCGGCAGCCGGACCACGGCAACCCGCAACCATTCGGTGCCGCGTGGCGCGGCGGGCCGGCCGAGCATCCGCCCGTACGCCAGGGAGTCCTCGGCGTCGAGCCACACGTCCAGGTTGAACGGCAGCACGCCGTGCACGGGCCGCCCGGTGGCGGCGGTGATCATGTCGAGCCCGGGCCGCAGCAGTCCGAGATCGCCGCGGAACTTGTTGATGACGAAGCCGCTGACCAGCGCCTGATCCTCGGGACTGAGCAGTGCGACCGTGCCGAACAGCGCCGCGAAGACGCCACCGCGGTCGATGTCCCCCACCACGATCGCCGGTAGCCCGGCGTGCCGCGCCAGGCCCATGTTGACGAAATCCCCGTCCCGGAGGTTGATCTCGGCCGGGCTGCCGGCGCCCTCACAGATCACCGCGTCGTACTCGGCGCGCAACTCGGCCAGGGTCGCGTGCGCGGTCTCCGCCAGCTGGGGCCGCAGCGACCGGTAGTTGCCCGCGGTCACGGTGTCGATCGCCTGCCCGAGCAGCACGACCTGGCTGGAGAAGTCGCTGCCCGGCTTGAGCAGCACCGGGTTGAAGCGGATGTCCGGGGCGATCCCGCACGCCGCGGCCTGCATGGCCTGAGCCCGGCCGATCTCGCCGCCACGGCCGTCGGCGCCGACCACGACAACCGAGTTGTTGGACATGTTCTGCGCCTTGAACGGGGCGACCTTGACGCCCCGGCGGTGCAGCCACCGGCAGATGCCGGCGGTGAGCACGCTCTTGCCGGCGTCGGACGTGGTGCCGGCGACCAGCAGTCCCCCGCTCATCGCTCACCTGCCCGGCGGACCGCGCCCCGAAGCAGCGCGACCCCGGCGGCGAGCACGACGGCGCCCGAGCCGACGGCCCCGGAGAGCCGTGCGGCGCGACGCAGATGAACGGCGGACGGGCGTGGTCCGTCGCCCAGCAGCGGCCTGGTCTCGGTACGCCCGAAGTAGACGTTGCGCCCGCCCAGCCGCACTCCCAGAGCCCCGGCCATGGCCGACTCGCACTGGCCGGCGTTGGGACTGGGGTGTTCGTCGCGGTCCCGGCGCCACACCCGCAGCGCCTCGGCCGGCCGCCCCTTGGCCAGCGGCGCCGCCGCGATCGTCAGCATCCCGGTGAGGCGCGAGGGCAGCAGGTTGAGGGCGTCGTCGAGCCGCGCGGCCGGCGTGCCGAAGCGGGCGTAACGCGGCGACCGGTGCCCGACCATGGCGTCGAGGGTGTTGGCCGCCCGATAGCCGAGCAGGCCGGGCAGCCCGAACAACCCGCCCCAGAGCAGCGGCGCGACGACGGCGTCGGAGGTGTTCTCGGCTACCGATTCGACGGTGGCGCGCGCCAGCTCGGGCTCGTCGAGGGTCGACGGGTCGCGGCCGCAGAGGTGGTTGAGGCGGCCGCGAGCCGCTGCGAGGTCGTCGTTCTCCAGGTGGGTGGCCATGACGGCGGACTCGCGGCGCAGGGTGCGGCCGCCGAGCACGGTCCAGGTCATGGCGGCGACCAGCGCGGCCCGGGCGATGGGCCGGCGGCGGGTGAGGAGGGAGGCGGCGAGACCTGCGGCCACGGGTACCCCGACCGCCGCCGTGGTGAAAGCGGCGCCGGCCCAGCGGTTCGGTGCGTAGAGACGACGCTCCAGCGCGCCGGCCGCCTGCCCGAACCCGGCTACGGGATGAAAGCGCCTCGGGTCGCCCAGCGCGGCGTCCAGCGCGAAACCGGCCAGCAGGCCGATCGCATCGGCCGTGGTGGCGCCCGGTCGCGCGGTCAGTATCCGGCCTGCTCTTCCCACTCCGACCACCCTAGTGAGCGTTCTTGGCCGGTCCCGGCCCGCCCACCCTCGGGCGGTCGAGCCGGGCCGGGCTTGACGAGGCCGCCAGGCCAGGTTGCGCCACACCGAACCAGGCCGGGCGAGGCCGGGCCGGGCCAGCCGGGCCAGACCAGACCGGGCCAGGCCAGGCCAGGCCAGGCCGGGCCGGGCCGGGCCAGGCCGAGCTCGGCATGCGCGCTGGCCGCGGGGTGCGGTGGCTCGGTGGATGCCGCCCGTCCTGCTCGGGCGCAGGTCCGCTGTGCCGAGCGGTTGCGCCTTTCTCTCAGGGGAGCGCCCCGGAGCAGGACGGGCGGCGGGGTAGCGGGTGGGTGTCGACCACCGAACACCCACCCGCCCCGCCGGTCGTTCGCGACGCCTCACCCCAGGGCGCCGGAATCGACCGGCTCGGACGGCGGACAGGGGAATGGTCCGCCGCCGCGTTCAGGGCCCGGCCGTCGCCCGCCTTCGGGGACGGCGACCGGACCGCCGGCAGTCGCTGGGACCGCGCGGCAGGGGGTTCGGCGGATGGGTGCCGACCACCGACACCCATCCGCCGGGCCGATGGGACCCGCTTTCACCCCCGGCGGGACCCCATCGGCCGGCCGGCCCTCGACCACCCGCACCGAAGCCCGGTGCGCACCGCCCGAACTGCCCTTGCGGTGGCGGCCGCGGAGGTCGGCGCCGAACACAAGGCTGTCGGCCGGGTGGGCGGAAGGGAGGGGCCGGTCCGGTGCCGCCGTTGCGAACCCACGGGGAAGTCAACTCGCAACGACGGCAGCTCAGGAGGCGATCACGCCGGTGCGGTCACGCCGAGTGGACGCGTCCGGCGGTCACGCGGGGACGGGCTGGCGCCTGGCGCTCCGGCTCCGGCCGGTGCGGCGGGCCGGGCTCTCGCCCTCGGCGTCGGGCTGGTCAGCCCCCGCGCCGGAGGATCCACGGTCCACGGAACGGCTCGGCCGGGACCCGGAGCCGGACCGGGAGCTCCGGCCCGGACCCGGAACGGGACCAGGGGCGGGCTCGGAGTCCGGCCCACCTTCCGGGCCCGGCTCGGGAACGGGCTCCGAGTCGTCGGGATCCGGCGCCGGGATGGCGGCCGGCACGACCATCTCCGTGTCGAACGGCTCGATGGTGCCGCCGCGCAGGGCCGCGAGCGGGTCGAAGCCGCCCGGCGTCATACCCGGGACATCCTCGAACGTCGGCTCGTCGCCGTCCAGCACGCCGTCGCCGTACACCGTGGGCGCCTCGTCCTCCCCGACCGGGACCGCCGTCTCGCCGCGGACCTGGCCGTCGCTCTCGGCCGTCTCGGTCGCGCTCGTCGCCGACGTGGGCTTGTTGCGGAAGAACCGGCCCCGGCCGCGGGCCAGATCGTGACCGACCGACACAGCCTCCATCTCGTACGTCGTGCGCAGGTTGCCTTCCGAGTCGGTCCAGTCGCGGGTGTAGAGGCGTCCCGCCACCACGACCGGGTCGCCGACGGTGACGGAGGCCGCCACTCCCTCGGCGAGCCGGCGCCAGCAGTTCACGCGTACCCGGAACTGGTTGCCGTCGACCCAGCGGCCGGTCTCCCGGTCCATCCGGCGGGCGGTCGACGCCACCCGGAAGTTGGCGACCAGGGTGTTCGTGCTGGCGGTGCGGCGCCATTCCGGCGCGGTCAGGACGTTCCCGACCACCACGATGTTGGTGTCGAACACTGCGTCTCCTTATCGAGGGGGAAGTGCGGCGGGCGATCTGGGAAGCAGCGTGCTCCGAACGCCCCGATGTCCGCTTCAGGAGCCGCGCGAGCCTGTGGATGACGGGGGAATGTGGAAAACCGAGGAAAATCCCGCTGATCTGGTATGGCGCGAAGGTCCCTACGCGTGGGTAACCTGGCGGCGTGGAGACCGACGTCCTGGGCGTGCCGTACGAGCGACTCACCATCGACCTGGGCACCGACGACGAGGGCGCCGTCGTCGCGACCCTGGTCCGCCGGCGCGGGGACACCCCGTCACGGCGCGCGGTGCTGTACGTGCACGGCTTCGTCGACTACTTCTTCCAGACCCATCTCGCGGACTTCTTCGTCGAACGCGGCTGGGACTTCTACGCGCTGGACCTGCGCAAGTACGGCCGCAGCCTGCTGCCGCACCAGACGCCGAACTTCGCGCGCAGCCTCACCGAGTACTACCCGGAACTCGACGAGGCGGCCCGGATCATCCGCGAGGACGACGGCCACGACCAGCTGCTCGTCGCCGGCCACTCCACCGGCGGCCTGATCACGTCGCTGTGGTCGCACTCCCGCCACGACCAGGGCATCGTCGACGGCCTGTTCCTGAACAGCCCGTTCTTCGACTTCAACGTGCCGTGGCTGCTGCGCCGGCCCCTGATGAACGTGGTCGGCCGCACGAGCAGCCGGAATCCGTACAGGGTGCTGCCCATGAGCACGCTCGGCCTGTACGGGCAGAGCCTGCACAGCGATCACCGTGGTGAATGGACGTACGATCTCGCCTGGAAACCGGTGAACGGCTTCCCCGTCCGTACCGGATGGCTCGAAGCGATCCGCCGCGGCCAGGCCCGCCTGCGCGCCGGGCTGGCCATCGACGCCCCGATCATGGTCGCCTGCTCGACCCGGACCTTTCGGGGCAAGAGCTGGAGCGAAGACGTACGGCTGAGCGACTCGGTCCTGGACGTGGAACACATCGTGCGCTGGGCCCCGCGGCTCGGGCCGCGGGTGACGATCGCGCGGTTCGACGGCGGCATGCACGACCTGACGCTGTCCGGCAAGGACGTACGCACAGAGCTGTTCCAGGAGCTGGGCAGATGGGTCGACGCGTTCGTCCCGCCGAAGGGCACGCCGGAGATCTCCGTACCCCCGGCCCCGGAGGACAAAGCGGACGCCACGACGGCTTGACATCCCGCTCGACCGAGCGGCGGCGAAACTCTAGTATGTGCTGGCCAGCACACTCCGTGGGCCGGCCAGGCGCTCGTAGCTCAGCGGATAGAGCAACGGACTTCTAATCCGTCGGTCGCAGGTTCGAATCCTGCCGGGCGCGCCAGCTCACAGCCCCTAGAACCGATCAGCCAGCTTCGTCAGCTTGGCGACGTACGCCGGCCAGTCCTGCTCCTCGGGGATGCTCGTGCTCTCCCGCTGCCACCCGATCGCCCCGTCGTGCTGCTCGCGCATGATGTCGGCGTGACCGGTGTGACGGGCGATGTCACAGATCACGTGCACGATGATCCTCTGCAGGGTCACGTCAGGGCTGTCCGGCCGCCACCACGGCACCCGGCCCCGCGCGTCGAGCGGCAACTGGTCGATTGTCTCGTCCGCGAAGGCCCCGACGCGGCGGTAGAGGTCGATCAGCCCGTCCTTCGTCTCGTCCTCCCGTGCGTACCAGTCGGCCTGCGGATCGGTCTCGAACACCTGCTCCGGGACCAGCTCGTCGGCGTTCGGGAACTGGCGTCCGAAGGTGGGCCCGAAGTAGCCGGCTTCGACATTGAGGCAGTGCTTGACGACTCCCAGCAGGTTGTTGCCGGTCGCGGTGCGGGGCATTCTGGCCTCGCGCTCACTCAACCCGTCGAGCTTCCAGATCAGGTCCTCGCGGGTCGCCTTGAGGTAGTGGTGCAGCGCGGTCTTCTGGTCGCTGAGGTCGTCCATGCATGCAGTCTTCCTCATCCGAGCCAGCTGTCCGGGCGAGGAATCAGCGCCGCAGGGGCGGGCTCGGCATCACTGGCGAGTGATCGTTACGCGGCTGCAGACGACCAGGCCGGTGCGGGTGCGGGTGCTGTCCGAGATGGCCACGGCAAGGTAGGGCAGGCCGAGCGGGTTGTCGATGGCGACGTCGGTCAGCGCGGCGGGGTCTTCGGCGAGGTGGATCCCCTGGTAGGCGCGGTGCAGTCGGATGAACTGGACGGCTTCGAACAGCAGGTCGATGTGGGCGGTCGAGTCGGGCCCGGATCGGCTGGTGAGCAGTAGCTGGGAGTGCCCGATGCCGTAGCGCCAGACCCGGAAGCGCGCCGGGCTGGTCCAGGGCAGGACGCCGGGGATCGGTACGGGAAGGTCTGATGGCACGGATCCGATCATCCACACTGTGGGGATGGAGTATTTCGGCCGGGTTCCCGCCCCTCCGCTCGACAGCTTCATCGACGACATCTACTGCCTGGCCGGCATCCCGCGCCACCCCCGTATGAACGTCCCGCCCATGCCCTCAGCTCACCTCTTCCTCAACCTCGGCGACCCCGTCCGCCTCTCGGACTCCGATCCGTCCGTGCCACCGGTAACGCTGACCGACGGCTGGTTCATGGGCGTCTGGACCAGGCGCTTCCTCATCGACTATCCCGCCCGCGTACGCCTCGTCGGCGTCCATTTCAAACCCTGGGGCGTCTCCCCGTTCGTCGACCTACCGGCGTCCGAACTGCTCAACCACTGGATCCCGGTCGACGCCCGCTGGCAGCGGTCCCTGGATCGCCTCCGTGACGAGTCGTCGGCCTCCGCAGCACTGCACCTGGTGGAGCAAGAACTGCGATCGCGCCTCGCCGGCGCACCACCGCGCGGCCTCGACCTGGTCCGGCACACCGGCGGACGCTTGGAGGTCTCCCACGGCGGGGTCCCGGTCGGCGTCCTCGCTGATGCCGCCGGAGTAAGCAGCACCCACCTAGCCACCCAGTTCCGCTCCCATGTCGGGGTGACCCCGAAGCGGATGGCCCGGATCTACCGCTTCGCCCGGCTGATCGTCTCCGTGGACACCCGACATCGCGTCGACTGGTCGGCCTTCGCCCACACCGCCGGCTATTTCGACCAGGCCCATTTCGGCAAGGAGTTCAAGGACTTCACCGGTCACACCCCCACCGAATATCTGGCCCTGCGACGCCGGTTCCCCGCCGAGCCGGGCTTTCCTCCGGACAGTGGTCCGATGCCCGCCGTGTGATTTTTTACAAGCCCGGTCCGCTCCGGGCGCGACACCATCGGCAGGCGACTCACCCGAGGAGGACCTGTGGGCACGGTGACCATGCACAACGTGGTGTCGGTGGACGGCTTCATCGCCGATCTGAACGACGATGTCGGACCACTGCACGACTGGTACTTCAACGGGGACACGGCGATCACCCCCGGCGACGACCAGCAGTTCGATCACTCCGGCACCGGCAACGGCTTCCGGGTCTCGCGGGCCTCGGCCGGGTACGTCCGGTCGACCTGGGCGGGGATCGGCACGATCATCATGGGCCGGCACCTGTTCGACCTGGTGAACGGCTGGGAGGGCCGGCCGCCCGCCGGCGATCACGTGGTCGTGCTGTCGCACCGACCCAAGCCCGACGGCTGGCATCCCGAGGCGTCCTACCACTTTGTCGATGACGTGACGGCCGCCGTCGACAAGGCCAAGGAGCTCGCCGGGGACCGGACCGTCGCGGTGAGCGCCGGCGAAGCGGCCGGGCACATTCTGGCCGCCGGCCTCGTCGACGAGGTGGCGATGGATGTGGTGCCGGTGGTGTTCGGATCCGGCAAACGCTTCTTCGGCGGCATCGACACCCAGCACCTGCTGGAGGATCCCCACGTGGTCATCCAGGGCGAGCGCGTCCTGCACCTCAGGTTCAAGGTCCGCCCAGCTTCAGGTCGACGATGACGCCCTGGTCCGCGCAGGCCGACTGGAGCCCGGTCACGTGCTCGGTGAGCGGGCCCATGAAGGCCAGGGCTTCCAGGCCCGGTTCGTCGCCCAGCTTCGACAGCTGCCACACCAGGTCGATCAGCTTCGTACCGTGATCGCGGATGTCCTCGTGGCGGGAGTCCTCGAAGACCCCGCGCAGCTCGCGGTACTCGGCCTCGGTCATCGTCTTGTCGCCGTCGTCCCCGTCGACCGCCTTGTCGCCGTCCCGCAGTGCCTTGCAGGCCGCCACCCCGGAATCCGTCCGGATGACCCGGTCGTAGAGGAACCATCCGCCCGTGCCGGCCACGACGAGCAGAACGGCGGCCAGCGCCAGCCACGGCAGCAGGCTGCGACGAGGCGGCTGCGGCGGCGGCCCGTACCCGGTGAAAGCCGCCGGCGGACCCGCCGGAACGACCGGGTACCGGGCCGGGTCGTACGGCGGCTGAGGCGGGTACGCCATGAGAACTCCTGAACGACGGGCTGATGAGCGGAAAGCGACCGCCCGAACACTGTGGATGCCCGCGCCCGCCGGGGACAGCGTCCGCGCCCGGATCTCGGATGATCGGCCACCAGGTCGATCCGACCGGCCGTAATCTCGCCCGGACACGAAAGAGAACCAGCCACGAAGGAAACGGACGCGGAAGAGTCAGCCGATGAAGGTTCTGGAGATCCGCCGTTACCCGATCAAGTCCCTGCTGGGTGAACGGCCCACGGCCGTCGAGGTCGAGCAGCGCGGGCTGGCCGGCGACCGGCTCTGGGCGGTCCGGGACACCGAAGGCAAACTGGGCAGCGGCAAGAACACCCGGCGGTTCCGGCGGATGCCCGGCCTGTTCCGGTTGCGGGGGCACTTCGCTGATCCCGTACCGGTGGTGGAGTTGCCCGACGGGCGCCGTTTCGCCGCTGACGACCCGGCCGGGCACCGGGCGGTCAGCGAGGTGCTGGGCCGGCCGGTCACGATCACCCGCGAGGCCGAGGTCGTCCACCACGATGAGGGGCCGGTGAGCGTGATCAGCACCGCTGCCCTGCGCCGGCTGCGGGAGTTGACCGGAGAAGAGGTCGACCCGCTGCGGTTCCGGGCGAACCTGCTGATCGACGTGCCCGGCACCGGCTTCCCGGAGGAGGAGTGGCTGGGCCGGAATCTGCGGATCGGCGACCAGGTCGTGCTGCGGCCGCGACGGCGCCTGACCCGGTGCGTGATGATCGACCTGGCGCAGGAGGGCGTGCCGGAGCACGGCCGGCTGCTGCGGACCGTCGCGGAGCACCACGACCTGACCTTCGGCGTCTGGGCGACCGTCGAGCGTGCGGGCCGGATCGAACTGCTGGATGACACGGTACCCGACCCTATGTAGAGTGCCTACATGCCTCCGCGGATGACCATGCCGGTGCTCAAGGTGGTGGCGGCGCTGCTCGCCGATCCCGCCGCCGAGCGTTACGGCCTGCAGCTCATGCAGGCCACCGGCCTGCCCAGCGGCACCCTCTACCCGGTTCTGGTCCGCCTCGAGCGGGCCGGCTGGGTCGAGTCGCGCTGGGAGCAGAGCGATCCGGCCGCCGAGGGCCGGCCGGCCCGGCGCTACTACCGGCTCACCGCGGACGGCGCCGTCGAGGCCCGGCAGGAAGTCGCCGTCATGCAGCAGCAGATGGCCCAGGTGGCCGTCCCGGGCGCCAAGGCGCAGCCGGCATGAGCGCGGCCGACCGCCTGGCGCGACGCCTGGTCGACTCCGCGGCCCGGCGCTGGCCGGCGGACCTGCGCGACGACCTGGCCCGGGACTGGCACGCCGAGCTGGACGCCTCGCGATCTTCCTGGCGCGCATTGACCTTCGCGGGCAGCCTGGCCGTCTCCCCCGCCGTCGAGGAGGCCGACGAGGAGCCGGTGACCTGGGCGCAGCGCGGGGCCGGCTGGGCCCGCACGCTGTCGGTGCCGGCCGCGCTGACCCTGCTGGCGGCGGCGCTGGTCAACGCCGCCCATCTGACGCAGGGGCGGTTCGGCGCGCTCGCCGGGGCCGTGGCACTGACCGCCGCTGCGGCTGTGATGGCGGCGGTCGGCGGCCGCGCGACTATCAGCCGGGTGGTGCTGCTGGGTGCGGCCGGTTACGCCTTCCTGCTGGCCGGCAACCAGGTGGCGGTCATGCCGTTCATGGGCTGGATCGACATCGGTCCGGCGGTGCTGGCGTGGACGATCCTGACGGCTGCGACCGTACGGGTGAGCACCCGCTTGCGAGCCACCGGCCGCACCGCCCTCGCCGGAGTGGCGGCAGTCGGCGGTGCAGTGCTCGCGCTCGACGTCGCCGCAGCCGCCGGTTCCCTGCACGCCGCCGCGGTTCTCGGGGTCGACGCCGCCTCGGCGCCGTCCTGGTTCCCGCTCGCCCTGCTGCCCGGCGGGATCGCCGACTTCGGAGCCTCCTTCGCGGACGGCACGGCCGCGTTCGGCCGCCTCCCGCAGGACGGGCCGGCGTTCCATGCCTCCGACGTCCTGCTCGGCAACGCCTCGGCGATGATCGGCCCGCTCACCCTGTGCTCGGTCACGGTCGTCGCCGGCCTGCTGCGCCGCCGTCCGCCCCGCGTTCCGGAGGCGCTGCGGTCCCCGGACGCCGCCGGCAAGGTGGCGCTCGGCGTGGTGGCCGGGCTGGGCGGGCTGGCGATCGGCGAGGTGCTGCGCCGGTCCGGCGGCGCGGCCGAGCTGACGCTGCACCGGCTGGCCGACAACTCGGCGGTGTTCGGCTTCGGCTTCCTCGCCAACCCGGCGGGCCGGCTGGCCGTCGCGCTGCTGATCGGACTGCTGGTGGCCCACCTCGGCGCTCCGGCCCGCCGGGCGTCATGAGCGCGCGGGCCGCGGTCCTGGCCGCCCTGGCGGCCGAACCCGACCGGGCGGCCGAACCTGACCAGGCGGCCGGACCCGGCCGGTCCCGGCACGGTCTCGACCTGGTGCGCGAGGCGGGCGTGGCGAGCGGGTCGCTCTACCCCTTGCTCGTACGCCTGGAGCGCGCCGGCCTGATCGAGGCGCACTGGTCGGCCGGCCGCCGCGCGTACCGTCTCACCGGCCCGCTCCCACCGGCCACCGCCGGACGACGCAGCGCGCGCCCCGCCCTGCTCTGGCTGCCCGCCGCGCTGGCCGCGCTGATCACCGCCTGGGCCGTGCTCGCCCGCCCGGCCGACGTCCGCCTGTCCGACCTGGGCGTCTACACCGGCGCGGTGCAGGGCCTGACCCACGGCGCGAGCCTGTACGACTTCATCAGCGCGGGCAACGCCCCCTTCACCTATCCCCCGTTCGCCGGCCTGGTCTTCCTGCCTCTCGCCGGCGTCCCCACCGTGGCGTTGCAGCTGGGCTGGACCCTCGCCACGATCGTCACCGTCGCCGGCCTGGCGCTGCTGCTGGGCCGGCGGGCCCCCGCGTACGCCCTGGTTCTGGTGTTGTCGGCACCGGTCTCCTCCGATCTCAAGTACGGCCAGGTCAGCCTCTTCCTCGCTGCTCTGATCACGATCGACCTGCTGGCCCTGCGGCACAGCCGGTGGCAGGGCCTGCTGATCGGGCTGGCCGCGGCGATCAAGCTCACCCCGCTGATCTTCATCCCGCTGCTCTGGTTCGCCGGTCGCCGGCGCGCGGCCGTGCTGGCGTCGGCGACCTTCGCGGCGTGCGGCGCGCTGGCCGCGGTCGCGCTGCCCGGCGACTCGTGGCGGTTCTGGACGACCGAGATCTCCCACGTGAGCCGCCTGGGCTACATCGCCTCGGTCGGCAACCAGTCACTGAACGGCGCTCTGCTGCGGGCCGAGCTGTCGGCCCCGGTGCGCTCGGCTGTCGTGCTGGTGGCCGGTGGCGTGATCGCCGCGCTGGCGTTGCACCGGGCCACTCGCCGGGCCCGTGACGATGACTGGTTCTCGGCGCTGGTGCTGACCGGGGCGGCGAGCGTGGTGCTCTCCCCGGTCTCCTGGACCCATCACCAGGTCTGGCTGGTCCTGGCCGCGCTGCTGCCCGTACGCGGCCCGGCCTGGGCCCGGCGCGCCTGGCCCGCCCTGGTGCTGGTGGTGATGCTGCTGCCGGTCCCGGCCCTGGGCCCACCACTGTGGAGCAACTCGCGGCTGCTGCTGGCGATCACGATCGCGGCGCTGCTGCCGCTGTCCCGGCCGGCGTGGCCCAGTCGACGGTGTACCTGTGCAGCCAGCCGAACATCTTCTCCTGGTCGTAGAACGAGCGCATGGCCAGCGGGAACAGCAGGTCCCGCAGGATCCGGCCGACCGGACCGGGCGCCTTGTCGTTGTTCACCCGGGCCGTCCGGGCGGCCACCCGCTCCACCCGGGCTCGCCGCAACCCTTCGTAGCTGGTGAAGGCCTGCTCGACGGGCAGGTCCCGTAGAGCCCGGGCCAGCTCCACGGCACTCTCGATGGACAGCGACGCGCCCTGCCCCGAGCTGGGGGTCATCGCGTGCGCCGCGTCGCCGACCAGGGCCACCCGGCCGCGGTGCCACACCGGCACGGGCGGCATGTCCTGCAGTCCGCCGACGACGACCAACTCGCCGGGGTCGACCCGGTCGAGCAGCCCCAGCGCCGGCAGGGTGTCGGCGGCGAACAGCTCGCGCAGCCGCCGCAACCACTCGGCGGCCGGTATCTCGTTGGCCTGCGCGGCGGTCAGCATCCGGGCCGAGGGCACGTTGGCGAACCAGCCGGCCTCGCCGTCGTCGCCGATCCGGTAGCCGAAGAACG
The DNA here is from genome assembly GCF_053603475.1 of Actinoplanes sp. NPDC004185. Taxonomy (NCBI): domain Bacteria; kingdom Bacillati; phylum Actinomycetota; class Actinomycetes; order Micromonosporales; family Micromonosporaceae; genus Actinoplanes; species Actinoplanes sp. NPDC004185. The sequence continues at coordinate 21,492 of NZ_JBSGFR010000030.1, forward strand.
CCTTGCGCCCGAAGGCCAGGTGCATCGCACCGCCCGTGCTGGGCAGGCCATGGCCGCGGCTCCAGCCGCCCAGCCCGACCAGCCCGGAGTAGCGCGGCTGCGGCGCCGCCGGGTCGAGCAGGCCACGCACAGTCGAACGGATGCCGTCCGCGCCGAGCAGCACGTCGGCCTCGGCGGTGCTGCCGTCGGCGAAGGTGGCGGTCACCCGGTCGCCGTGGTCCGCGTAGGCGGTGAGCCGTTTGCCGTACTCGATGCGGACGCCGGCCGCGTCGGTCGCGTCGGTCAGCGCCCGATAGAGCCGGGCCCGGGTGAACGTGCGGCTGGTGGGCAGCCCGGGCAGGTCCTCGAACTGGCCGAGGCGCTTGCCACGACCGGTCTCCATGACCATCCGCGGGGTCGGCACCCCGGCCGCTGCCACCTCGTCGGCGATGCCCGCGGCGGCCAGTGCCGCCATGCCGTTGGGCGCGAGCATCAGCTCGCCGCCGATGCCGTCGGCCTGCCGGTCGTACGCCTCGTACACGGTCGCGGTGATGCCGGCCCGCCGCAGCGCGATCGCCGTGACCGGCCCCGCGATGCCGCCTCCGATCACCAGTGCCGTCCGTGCCTTCGTCATGCCCGTCCTCCCCGTGAGAAAATCCCTCGTACCGCCGATTATCTCGTCAAGCCGAGATACTAGCGAATGCGAGATACTTGTGTCCACGAGTGAATCCGGCCCGGCCCCGTCCCGGACGACGCGGGAGGAGAGCATCGTCGAGTCGACCCGCCGGATGATCGCCGCGGCGGTGCTCTACAGCCACCAGGTGTCGGAGCAGCTCAAACTCGGTCCCAGTGACGCGCAGTTCATGACCCTGCTGGAGGTGCACGGTCCACTGACCCCGGGCCGGCTGGCCGAGCTGACCGGCCTGCGGACCGGCACGGTCACCGGGGTGCTGGACCGGCTGGAGGGCGCGGGCTTCGTCCGCCGCGACCGCGACCCGCACGACCGGCGCAAGGTGATCGTGTCACTGGACGAGGAGCAGATCGCCGCCCGCGTGCATCCGCACTACACCGGGCAGGCCGAGCACATGATCGCGCTGCTGGGCCGCTACGACGACCGGGAACTGGCGGTGATCGCCGACTTCATGACCACCGTGGCCGGCGAGCCCATGCCCTGACCGGCCGGCTGGTCACTGCGTGCAGTGCGGATCCGGCTCGAAGGCGTCCGGCCGGCCGCGGGCCAGGCGAGCGGCCTGCCGGTCGACCAGCCCGTGCGCCCGCCGCCGAGCGGCCGACCGGCGCGCTGCTGCCCGCTCGGCCCGCCGGCGCAGAGCCAGCTCCGATCGCTCGCGCAGCCTTGCCTGCCACCGCAGGGCCTCGTCCTCGGTCATTCGCGCCGCGCTGGCAGCGGCGGCGGTCGGTGCGCTCATGTCCTGTCCCCTCGCCGGGCCTGACGGACATCGTTCCGGGACGGTGTGACATTTCCGTCGGGGTGCGGGGGCAGTTGTGCGATCGAGTACGCCGGCGCCCGTTGCCGGACTGCGACCATCCGCCGGAAAGGAGGTCGATCAGATGATCCAGAGGTACGGGGTGCGGATCGGCTGGGCGGATCTGCCCGAGCGGATCAGGGAGAAGGTCGAGGCCGTCATCGGCGGGCCGGTGGTGCACGCGGCCTCGCAGTCCGGCGGATTCTCACCGGGGACGGCGGACCGGGTGCTCACCGCGGACGGACGGCGGGCGTTCGTCAAGGCCGTCAGCACCGCGCTGAGCACCCGCTCGATCGAGCTGGCCCGCGCCGAGGCACACGTCGCCGCCCGGATGCCCGTGGAGGCGCCCGTGCCCCGGCTGCTCGCGGCTCTCGACGACGGCGAGTGGGTGGTGCTGATCCACGAGGACGTCGAGGGCCGGCATCCGCGTACCCCGTGGGTCGAGGACGAGATCCACGCGGCCGTGCGGGCACTGCGGGAGCTGGCCGACGCTCTCACGCCGTCGCCGGTGACCGGCGTGCCGACCGCCGCGGAGCACCTGGCGCAGTGCTTCGGGGGCTGGGCCCGGATCGCCGCCGATCCAGTGCCCGATCTGGACCCCTGGGTGGCCGCGCACCTCGACGACCTGCGGGCCGCCGCGGACCGCGGCCTGACCGCGGTCGCGACCGGTGCCACTCTCGCGCACTGCGACGTGCGGGCCGACAACCTTCTGGTACGCCCGGACGGCTCGATCGTCGTGGTCGACTGGCCGTACGGGTGCGTCGGACCGGCCTGGCTGGACACCGTCCTGCTGGCGATGAACGTGCTGGTGCACGGCGGCCCCGGCGACCGCCTGCTGACCGGCATCGACCCGCGGACGGCGGCCGACGTCATCACCGGCTTCACCGGCGACTTCCTGGACCGCTCCCGGCACCCCTCACCGGGCATCCCGCACGTCCGGGAGTTCCAGCGCGCCCACGCCGACGCCATGCTGCCCTGGCTGCGACAGCGCATTCCCGGCTGACCGACGCGGCGCGCTCGCGCGGGTGACCGCCAGATGGGAGCTGCGGCACACCTTCGCGGGGCGGGCAATCCGGGGCATTAGGCTGGTACGCCTGACCTGGGCTTCGGCGTGGCGGCCCGGATGGTCCCCCTTCCACGTGCACCAGAATCCGACATGGAACGGAAAGTGATGATCGACCAACCCAAGGTGCGAGTCCTGCTGCTCGAGAGCATCCACCCGGACGCGGTGTCCCGGCTCGAGGCAGAGGGTTACCAGGTCGAGTCCGTCGCCGGCGCCCTCGACGAGGTCGAGCTGGTCGAGCGCGTCCAGGGTGTGCAGCTGCTCGGCATCCGGTCCAAGACCCGGGTGACCGCGAAGGTCCTGGAGGCCGCGGACAGTCTCGTCGCGATCGGCGCGTTCTGCATCGGCACCGACCAGATCGACCTGGCCGCCGCCTCCCAGGCCGGCATCGCCGTCTTCAACGCGCCGTTCTCCAACACCCGCTCGGTCGTCGAGCTGGCCCTGGCCGAGATCATCGCGATGACCCGCCGGCTCACCGAGAAGAACAACCTCATGCACGAGGGCATCTGGGACAAGGCGGCCCACGGCAGCCACGAGGTCCGCGGCCGCCGGCTCGGCATCATCGGCTACGGCAACATCGGCACCCAGCTCTCCGTGCTCGCGGAAAACCTGGGTATGCACGTGTCCTTCTACGACACCGCCGACAAGCTGGCCCTGGGCAACGCCCAGCGCTGCGCCAGCCTCGACGAGCTGCTGGAGATCTCGGACGTGGTGACCCTGCACGTCGACGGGCGGCCGGGCAACGCGGGCTTCTTCGGCGCCGAGCAGTTCGGCCGGATGCGGCCCGGGTCGATCTTCCTCAACCTGTCGCGCGGCATCGTGGTCGACCACGTGGCCCTGCGCGACGCGCTGACCAGCGGGCACCTCGCCGGCGCGGCCGTGGACGTCTTCCCGAAGGAGCCGAAGGGCCGCGGTGACGAGTTCGTCTCGGAGTTGCGCGGCCTGCCGAACGTCATCCTCACCCCGCACATCGGCGGGTCCACCGAGGAGGCCCAGTCGGACATCGGCGACTTCGTGGCCAACAAGCTCGTGCACTTCGTGCAGGAGGGCAACACCACGCTGAGCGTCAACCTGCCCAGCGTCGCCCTGCCGGCCAGCACCGACATGAGCCGCATCATCCACGTGCACCTGAACATGCCGGGCGTGCTGGCCCAGGTCAACAGCATCCTGGCCGAGCACCACGTGAACGTCGAGGGTCAGCTGCTGAGCACCCGCGGCGAGTACGGCTACCTGATCACCGACATCAGCGGCAGCTACAGTGCCGACGTCCTGGACCGGCTGCGCGGCATGAGCCAGACGGTGCGGCTCCGGGTCCTCTGATCCGCCCGGCCCGGGCGCGCTACTTCGCCGTCTCGACGGAGAGCAGCGTGACCCGGGCTTCCGCGGTCACGTCGTAGCGGTCGTTGGTGGTCCAGCCCTTGGGCGTCAGCGTCGATCCCGGCTTGACGTCGCGCAGGGTGCGCTTGCCCGCCGCCACCGTCTTGGCCCCGCCCTGCATCTGCACCCGCACCGGGAAGCCGGCCGGGCTGTTCAGTGACAGCTCGTCGACCGCGCCGGTGACCTTCAGCGCGACCGTACCGGCCGGCTGGGGCAGGGCGATCTCGGTGACCCGCGAGCCGGCGACCAGATCGATGCCGCCGACCTCACCGCCGGTGAAGTCGATGCGCTGCTCGTCGGTGGCGCCGGCGAAGCGCAGGTTCCAGACCACCTTCGTGGTGAGCACCACCTCGACGGCCCCGGTGGTGCCGTCGCCGTCGGGGACCAGGCTGAGCTGCACGCGGTCCTGGGCCAGCACGGGCTTCGGGACCAGCCCGGCGTCCTCGGCGGTGGAGATCCGGTAGAGGTCGTCGCCGAGGTCCTCGCTGCGCACGGTGACCTTGGTGACGGCGGTGGAGAGCTCGAAGGACGCGGCCGTGCGGCCGTCGATCGGCGCGGTCGCGGTCCGGTCGCCGGACTTGCCGGCGCCGAGCTCCAGCACCGAGGTGAGGCTCTTGTCGGAGCCGGAGAAGTAGCTGACGCCCGCGACGGTGCCGCCGAGCAGCACGGCGAGGCCCAGCACGAAACCGGCGATCAGCACGCCGCGGCCGCGGGGCGCCGGCTCGGCCAGCAACTGCGGCTCGGCGCCCTGATGCGGGTGGCGGGCGGCGCGGTGCGGGCGGATCTCCCGGCCCGGCCCGCCGATGAAGTCGCCGATGCCCTCGTCGTGCTCGACCGGTGGGGCCGGGCGCGCCGACCGGGTCTGGACCGGCGCCTGCTCCCCGGTCATCGAGCGGACCGGGTACGGCGGGGGGCCGGCCGGCGGCGGCAGGAACGGCGCACCGGAGACGGGCGAGGGACGACCCTGGTGGTTGCCGATGGTGGCGTGACTGCCGGTGTGGTTGCCGCTGATCGGACCGGCGGTGAAACCGAAGGAGGCGCGACCGGGACCGGCGGGCGGGGCCGGGCCGTACTCGGGCTCCGGCGGGTCCGCGGCGGGAACCTCCGCGGCCGAGGAAGCGGTACGGGGTGATCCGAAGGCACTCCAGCTCGGGGAGTCGGCCATGTCTTCCTCATCAGCATCGTTACGGAACGAGTTCACAGCGGGTGGCCGCCGGTAGGGTGCCGGTTCCGATTCGGTCCGGCGGTAGAGCGATTCGTTGTCACGGTTGGCCCAGTCGGCACCCGACGTCGACGCGAGTTCCGCCAGCGCGACGGACACATCGGACGAATCGGCGATCGAACGTTCCACGCGATGTCCTCCAACTCGCGCCGGCGCCGACAGTCTTCGAAAGGCGCTCCAGCGAGAAGTACGGATCCCGCGGCTTAACGGATGAGTAGGAGCGAGAATTACTCTCCGTGAGAACGGTCGGGGCTGAGCAGCCCACGCCGGGTGGCCACCGCGACGGCCTCGAGCTGGCTGTGCGCACCGAGCTTGCCCAGCACAGCCTTCACATAGCCCCGGCACGTGTGGACGCTGATGCCGAGCCGCCGGGCGATGGCCCGCGGGTCGAGCCCGGAGCCCATCAGCACCAGCACCTCGTGCTCGCGGGCGGTCAGCCCACCGGCGCGCGGACCGACCACCGGGGTGGTGCTGCGCAGCAGCCGGGCCAGGATGTCGGTCGACACCGTCATGCCGCCGCCGTGCGCGGTGTGAACAGCGTTGAGCACGTCGCCGAGGGGCCCGTTCTTCGACAGGAATCCCGAGGCGCCGGCCGCCGTGGCCCGGCCGACCAGGGCGGACTCGTTGTTGGCCGTCAGCACGACAAAACGGGTGTCGGGCTGGCGGTGGCGCAGCAGCTCGGCGATCGCGATGCCGTCGGCGTCCGGAAGGTCCGGATCCATCAGCACCACGTTCGGCCGCAACTCCTGCACGAGCCGGATTGCCTGCTCGCCGGTCCGCGCATGCCCCACGTAGCGCAGGTCCGGTTGCCCGGCCAACGCCACACCGAGCAACTCGGCGAACGTCTGATGCCCGTCCACCACGAGCACCGTGATCGCCTCGCCCATTCATGCCTCCTGATCCGCCAGCGCTGGAAGTCTATGTGTCCCGCGCCGGAAGCCAAGGCGTACCAACAGTCGGACAGCACCTGCGAGCCACGTCGATCGCTCGGTACGCGCGCCGACGGGATGAGTCCGAGCGGCCGCCATAACTCGTATCTTCGGTGGAGCCCACCCCTCGCTTTCGGGGTGCCAAACGAGGCGGCGGGCGCTTGTCGCGTGCCCGTCACCCGTACAGGGTCTTACGCCATGTACGACATCCAGCTCTTCGGCCGACTCGAGGTCCGCACCCGGGGCGTACGCCTGACCGGTCGCGACTTCGGCGGCGTCAAGCCCCGCCACATCCTCGCACTGCTCGCCCTGCGTGGCGACCTGCACAAGGCGGAGCTGGCCGAACTGCTCTGGGGCGGCCGTCCACCGGCCGGACATCAGGCCACGGTGGAGAGTTATGTGTCCCTTTTGCGCCATCGACTCGACCCGGACGGGCAGACGCGTGACTCCGTGATCACCACGCGCAACGGCGGCTACGCCCTCGTCGCCGATCAGGTCCGGGTCGACGTGGCCCGCTTCGACGAGCTGGTCGCCGCCGCCTCGGGCCGTACGGCCGGCCGGGCCCTGCGCCCGCTGACCGCCGCCGCCCACGTGGCCGCCCGCCCGCTGCTCGAGGACGTCGAGCAGCACGCCTGGGCCGACCAGGCCCGCGAGCAGTACCGGGCCCGGCTGGTGGCCACCCTGCTGGACGCCGGTGGCCACGCCCTCACCGCCGGTGACCCGCGGGAGGCGCTGGCCCTGGCCGACCGCGCGGTGGTGCTGGACCCGGTCGCCGAGCGGGGCTGGGCGATCGCGATGGCCGCACACCGGCTGACCGGGGACCGGGTGGCGGCGCTGCGGGCGTACGACCGGTGCCGGCGCGAGCTGGCCGAGGGGCTGGGTGTGGAGCCGTCGGCCCAGACGCGGGCGCTGTTCCTGGAGCTCCTGCGCGAGGACGGCACCGGCACCCCGCTGGAGCTGGCGGTCACCGCTGTCCTGGCCGCCGCCGGGGAGCAGCACGGGCCGGAGTCGGTGAGCGGGCTGCTGCGCCGGGCCGCCGAACTGGCCGCCTAGCCGCGCACTGTGACGCAGCTCAAATAGCGCGCGGACCGGGCGGCAACGGCGAAGAATCCGGGCGTGGAAACGACGCTGCTGCCCGTACCGCTGGCTCCGGAGATCTCGCTGCACCTGGCCGACGGCGGGGTGGGGTTGTTCGACGGCACCGGCGGCGCGTTCAGCAGCGACGTGCCGCCGCCGTTCTGGCTGTTCGTCTGGGCCGGCGGCCAGGCACTCGCCCGGCACGTCCTGGACCATCCCGAGATCGTGCGGGGCCGCTCGGTGCTCGACGTGGCGTCCGGCTCCGGCGTGGCGGCGATCGCCGCGGCGAAGGCCGGCGCGTCCCGGGTGACGGCGCTGGACGTCGATCCGCTGGCGGTGGCGGCCGCGGCCCGGAACGCGGCCGCGAACGAGGTCACCGTCGAGACCCGCGCGCTCGACATCGCCGACTCCGACGTGCCGGCGGACGTGATCCTGGCCGGCGACGTCTTCTACACCCGCACCGTCGCCGACCGGATGGCCACCCGGATGCGTCGCGCCGGCCGCGAAGGCACCCGGGTCCTGGTTGGCGACCCCGGCCGGGGGTACTTCCCGGAGCGGCTCTTCACCCGCGTGGCCGAGTACGTGGTGCCCGTCCCGGCCGCTCTGGAGGAGAAGGAGTCACTGCTCACTGGCGTGTGGGAGATGCGCACCACAATTGCCACCGGGTAGGGGCAAGGAAATGCTTTCGCCAACCAACAAGTTGTACGCTGCACGCATCTTGATGGGAGGTGCAGTGGTGACCCACGGTGAAGCCGAGGACGCGAGTGGCCGGCTGGCCGAGCAACTTGTGCGATTCGCCCGGCTCGGCGCGCGCGCCAAGGGCATGCTCCACGTGAGGGACTTCGGTGCCGAGTTCTCCGCGCTCATGCTGCTGTTCCCGCTCCGGCACCTCGGCCCGATGCGCGTCACCGACCTCGCCGAGGTCAAGGGCGCGGACCCGTCCACGATCAGCCGGCAGGCGGCGCAGCTGGTCAAGGCCGGCCTCGCCCGCCGGGAGGCCGACCCGGCCGACGGCCGCGCCTCCCGCCTCGCCATCACGCAGGAGGGCCTCGCGGCCTGCCTGCAGCTGCACCAGGCCCGTCACGACCTGATCAGCAAGGCCCTCAGCGGCTGGCCGGTCGAGCGGGTGGGTGCGTTCGCCGACCTATTCGAAGAATTCAACAGCTCCGTCGAGGCGCTCGTGCGCTGCGACCCAGCCGTATCAGCACGGGAGAACGCGTGAGTAACTCCAGCACCACCGCACCCGCCGGGACGGGTTCCGCGGCGGGCGCTCCGGGCGCCGGGCAACCGTCGGCGGAATTCACCCACCGGCAGATCCTGACCATCCTGGCCGGCCTGATGATGGGCATGTTCCTGGCCGCCCTGGACCAGACGATCATGGCCACCGCGACCCGGACGATCGCCGACGACCTGCACGGCTTCGACCTGCAGGCGTGGGCCACCACGGCCTTCCTGATCACCTCGACGATCTCGACGCCGCTGTACGGCAAGCTCTCCGACATCTACGGCCGCCGCGGGTTCTTCCTGTTCGCGATCGCCGTCTTCGTGATCGGCTCGGTGCTCTGCGGCATGTCGCAGAGCATGTACGAGCTGGCCGCGTTCCGGGCGATCCAGGGCATCGGCGCCGGTGGCCTGATGTCGATGGCGCTGGCGATCATCGGCGACATCGTGCCGCCCCGCGAGCGCGCCAAGTACCAGGGCTTCTTCCTCGCCGTGTTCGGCACCGCCAGCGTCATCGGCCCGCTGCTCGGCGGCTTCTTCGCCGGCCAGGACAGCATCCTGGGGATCACCGGCTGGCGCTGGATCTTCTACCTCAACGTGCCGATCGGCATCGCCGCGATGCTCGTCGTGGCGCGGGTGCTGCACCTGCCGCACACCCGCACCGACCACCGGATCGACTGGCCGGGCGCGGTCGCGCTGATCGTCGGCCTGGTGCCGCTGCTGACCGTGGCCGAGCAGGGCCGCAGCTGGGGCTGGGACTCGCCGCGGGCGCTGGGCTGCTACGCGGTCGGGCTCATCGGCATCGTCGGTTTCATCCTGGCCGAGCGCGCCTACAAGGACGAGGCGCTGCTGCCGCTGCGGCTGTTCCGCAACCGCACTGTGGCGGTCGGCTCGATCTCCAGCACGATCATCGGTATGGCGATGTTCGGTGGCCTGCTGACCGTGCCGCTGTACCTGCAGATCGTCAAGGGCTCCTCGGCGACCGAGGCCGGCCTGCAGATGATCCCGTTCGTGATCGGCATCATGGCCGGCTCGATCGCGGCCGGCCAGCTGATCGCCCGCACCGGCCGTTACCGGATCTTCCCGATCATCGGCAGCACGCTGATGCTCGTCGCCCTCGGGCTGTTCTCGCTCATCGGCGCCGACACCCCGCTCTGGAAGACCATGCTGATCATGGTGGTCATGGGCCTCGGCCTGGGCGGCAACATGCAGCCGATGATCACCGCCGTGCAGAACGCGGTCTCCCCGCGGGAGATCGGCGTGGCCACCAGCTCGGTGACCTTCTTCCGGTCGATGGGCGGCACGCTGGGCACGGCGATCTTCCTGTCCGTGCTGTTCAACGTCGTCGGCGGCAAGATCAGCTCGGCGTACCAGTCGGCGCAGGGCACACCGGAGTTCCAGCAGGCGGTCGCGGCCGACCCGGGTCAGTTGCGGACGCTGCAGCAGGCCCAGAGCGGCGACGCGCTGAACGACACCTCGTTCCTCGGCCGGCTCTCCGACGTGGTGTCGCACCCGTTCAAGGTCGGCTTCTCCGACGGCATCCACGTGGTGTTCCTGCTGGCGGCGGCCGTGATGGTCCTGGGTCTGATCGTGGTCCTGTTCCTGCCGGAGATCCCGCTGTCCCAGCGCTCGGCGCAGCAGCAGCGCGCCGACGACGCGCTGGCCGCGCAGCACAGCAACGGTGTGCCCGGCGAGGTCGGCGCGGGCCCCGAGGTGGAGACCAAGAACTCCCGCTGACCGCGGCGGACACCGAAGGGTACGAGCGCAGCCCGCGCTCGTACCCTTCTTCGTATGGCAGTTGTGAAGATCAACGCGATCGAGGTCCCCGAGGGCGCCGGCCCCGAGCTGGAGCAGCGCTTCGCCGCCCGCCAGGGCGCGGTGGAGAACGCCAAGGGCTTCCTGGGCTTCGAGTTGCTGCGCCCGGTCGGCGGGGAGACCCGGTACTTCGTCTACACCCGCTGGGAGACCGAGGAGGACTTCCAGGCATGGTCGGCGGGTTCGGGCCGGGCGGCCCACGCCGGTGAGCGCAGCCGCCCGGTGGCGTCGGGCGCGAGCCTGCTGGAGTTCGAGGTCGTCCAGCGCGTCTCGAAGTAGGCGCGCTCAGGCCTCGGCGTTGCGGGCGGCCGCCGCGATCAGCCGTTCCGCCACGGCCCGGCGGTCCAGGCCGAGGCGCTGGGCGGTCTCCCGCAGCACTGTGTAGGCCTCCTGCACGCCGCAGCCCCGTTGCGCGATGATCACTCCGGCGGCCCGGTCGACCGTCGCGCCCTCACGCAGGCCTTCGCGCCGGCCCAGCTCGCTGAGCAGCAGCTCGGCCTGGTTGACGATGGCCATCGCGGTCAGCAGCAGCTCGGGGTCGAGGCCGCCCGGCGTGGCGACGAACAGGCTCAGCGCCCCCACCGAGGAGCGCTGCACGTCCAGCGGGATCGCCACGACGCTGTGCACCCCTTCCACCCGCGCGCGCTCGGCCAGCCGCGGCCAGCGCGGATCGGACTGCAGGTCAGGGGCGGTCACCAGGGACCGGGTCCGGGCCGCCTCCAGGCCGGGGCCGTCCCCGCCGGCGTACTCGAGGTCGTCCAGCGCCTTGGCCGCCGCACCGGAGGCGGCGACGACGGGCGGGCCGCCCTCTCCGATCAGGGCCACCGAGCAGCGCAGGGTGCCGGGAATGGCCCCGGCGGCGAAGGCGGCGAGGCGGTCCAGCGCCTGCGGCACGTCGTCAGCACCGAGCAGGCGGGCGGTGAGCTCGTGCAACAGCCCGGCGAGCTCGACCGGGTGCGGTCCGGACGGCAGCTCGGCAGTCGTCCGGCCGGCCCGCGGGAGGAGGTCGAGCCGGACCTCCGGGACGGCGATGGCACTCACCGGGGACTGCTCTCCCCCGGGACCGGCCATGAGAGGCCCGGCGGCAGCGGAGGTGAGCGCGGCGGGTGTGGCGTCCGGTGCCGCCAGGATGGTCTTCACGGTCGCCGGTGGTCGCCGGCGGCCTGCGCCGCGGACCTGATCGGGGCTCGCGGCCATGCCGGAGCCGGGCACGCGACGCGAGACATTGCGCCCGAAGCTTCGTTGCGGGGCTGCCATCCGGCCGATATTGCCATGCGCATCGGTGAACACGAAAGTCATGTCCACTACCGGGTGCCGTCCCCCGGTGTGACCGTCTGGTCCGACGATCGATGCTCCAGGAACGAGCTGGGCGCCGCCTCCAGGTCGGCCTCGCGCTCGTCCGACTCGGCGAGAATGGCCTCGGCCTGCGCGCGGGGGTCGGTGCTGCCACCCGCGCTGCGTTCCTCGGGCAGCAGGTCGGCGGCTCGCTGCTCTGTCCGGTCGTCTGTCATGGCGGCGGGATACCCCCGCCGCGGCGAACCGAACCTGCATCATGATCGATGCTCCCGGCCACCCGCCCCACACAAAAGCGCCGCTCCCGGCGGACCGGGAGCGGCGCGATCGTAGATGTCGGTGTGCAGGTCGCCTCTCGGCGAAAGGCTCAACGCGGCTCCAGCCGAACGGTAATCCGCGAAGGCAAAGGGTGAGGCCCGGGGACACTGATCACACCGACATCTGATCCAACCGTCGGCCGGGCCCGCCGATTCCGGTAGCGGTTGTGACTCAGGCCACACCGTTTGACGACCCGGCCCCTGGGTAGACGAAGCGGCGTGAGTGACTTCCAGGTGCTGGACGACTTCCTCGACGAGGCTTTCACCGGGCAGGAACGGCTCAGCAGCGCCGACCTGCAGCGTGGCGCCATCGCCGCCGACCTGCCCGCCACCGCGCTGACCCGCATCGACGCGCTGCCCGAGGGCGAGTACGCCCAGGACGAGGCAGCCGAGGCGCTGCGGACTCTGGACACCTGACCCGTCGATACCGGACGGCCGCGATGCCCGACCAAGGAGCGAGATGACCCAGCAGAACGAACGCCTGCCGGCCTTCGGCGACGAGGAGGCCGTACCGGACGGCGACAGCGACTTCGCCGGCGAGCACTCCGACACCGCGGTGGACCGGGAGGTCATCGAGGGTGAGAAGGGCGAGGAAGAAAGCTCACGTGGCTGGTCCGGCCTGGAGCGCGAGGGCCCGCCCTGACCCATGTCACCCAAGACAGCGAGATGCCCCCGGCCGAGCGGCCGGGGGCTTTCTCGTGCCGGGATCAGGCCGCCTGGGCCAGCGCCGGCTGGTCGTTCTCATCGCTCTGGTGGTCGCCCTCCGCGGCCTCCTTGGCCAGGGAGTACGCCATCTGCAGGAAGTCGGACGCGGCCGTGGCGGTGAACACCGTAGCCGCCAGCCGGGTCAGCCGGGGCGCGAAGACCAGACCGCTGGTCAGCCCGGTGGCCACCCACACCGCCAGGCAGAACGGGCAGCTGAGCAACTCACCGACGGAGTGGCGCAGGGAACTGCCCTGGTCGCGGACCTCTTCGTTGATCTCGCCGCTGCCGCTCGGCTCCGAATAACGGGTGAACGGCGCGCGCAGCGGGCTGGTGATCGCGTCCTTGGCGATCAGCCGGCTCAGCTTGTGCGTCGCGATGGAGATCAAGACGATGTCGGCGGTGGCCGGCCGGTCCGGTACGGGCATCCCGGTCAGCTTGGCGGCGGCGGCCAGACTGCCGGCGAGCAGCCCGAACGCCCCCATCGTGGCGACGTAGCCGTCCAGCGGCCGGTGCTCGTGGGGTGCGTAGTCCCGTCGCAGCCGGTTCAGCCGACCGCGTACCGAGGAGATCATGAAGTCCGGGGTCCTCTCAGAAGTCCTGGGTGAGCCGGCCCGGGTCGACCTCACGGCCGGGGTACCGGGACAGGTACGCGTTCTCCAGCTCCTCGGTCCGACGCAGGTGGTTGGCCAGGGCGGCGTCCGGCCCGTGCCGCAGCGTCTGCAGCCGGGTGCGGTGCAGGCTGGCCAGCTCACGGAACAGATCGTCGTCGGCCAGCCCCGCGGGGTCGATGCCGTTCTCGGAGCCGACGGTCTCGTCGCCGGCGGAGTCGAGCCGGGCGTCGGTCATGACGGCACTCCCTTCCTCGGTCGCTCAGTGGTTGCTGCAACGGGTTGCCCGTGCGCCCTGCCGCCAAACCCGCCGGTACGCTGAGGGACATGAAAGGGCTGTGGACCCCCGCGTGGATCGCGCGCCACATCCTGGCGCTCGTGCTCGTGGCCGGCTTTCTGGCCCTGGGCTGGTGGCAGTTCAGCCGGGCCACCGGCGGCAATGCGCTCAGCTGGGGCTACACCTTCGAATGGCCGGTGTTCGCGCTCTTCGTGGTGTTCATCTGGTTCCGCGAGGTCCAGCAGGAGCGCCGCGCGGCCCGCGCCACCGAGCAGGACGGGCCGGCGGAGGCTGAGCCGCAGGAGGAGCAGCCGGAGCAGCAGCCCGTGCCTCATCAGGACGTCCCGGTGACCGTGCGCCGCCCGGTCCGCGTGCCGGTGGCGCAGGTGGCGCCAGCCGACGACGACGATCCCGAGCTGACTGCCTACAACGACTACCTCGGCTGGCTGGCCGCCCATCCCGGAGCCCGGCCGAGCGACTATCCCGGCCGTCGCGCCAGCGCCGGCTGAGTTCAGACCGTCTGGTTCCAGCGAGTTCAAGGACGTGCACAATGCAGGGAGCCCTCACCCGCTACCGGATCATCGCCTGGATCGTCGGCGTGGTCCTGATCGCGCTCGTGCTGGTCGGCATGCCGCTGAAGTACCTGGGTGACAACGACACCGTGGTGGCCGCGATCGGCCCGATCCACGGCTTCCTGTACATGGTCTACCTGGTCGCCGCTTTCGACCTGAGCCGCCGGGCGCACTGGCCGCTGGGCCGGATGCTGCTGGTGATGCTGGCCGGCACGATCCCGTTCTTCTCCTTCTGGGCCGAACGGGTCGTCTCGCACAAGTGGGTCCCGGCGGCCCGCACTTCCCCGCCCGCCATGGCAGAGTAGAAAAGTAACGCTGCGGAACGGATTTGTTGCCCGCCGCTATCGGGATCATTCTCTTATTTGTGATCATTGGCGCAAGTCACTCTTCGGGCTCTTGTGTTAATGCCGCGCGCCGATAAGTTAATGCGGTTGGTCCGGTCCGCAGCCACACCCTCGGTGGCGCCGGCCAACGCCGCCGAATCCTCGCCGGCGGAAACGGACGACCCGATCCCCCACGGTCACCGCCTCCGCCACGACGAACCGGGGAACCAACCGAAGCAGCACCGGGGTGAATCCGCGCGAGCGGTAGGGGCCTTCTTCCCGCCCCGAACCCGTCAGCTAACCCGGTAGGCGGCCCGAGCGGAAGAAAGGCCACAAACCGTTGCCACACGCCCGCACGAGGCTCCGTGCGCTGGTGGTTGCCGCCCTGGCGATCGCGATCACCGGCACCACCGCGACCGCCGCACACGCGGAACCGTCGACGAGTGAGCTGACGAAGAAGATCGACAAGGCGTCCGATCAGCTCGAGGACGTCGTCGAGTCGTACAACAAGATGAACATCAGCCTCAAGCAGACCAAGGCCGAGGAAAAGAAGCTGGCCGCGTCGCTGGGCCCGGCCAAGGCCGCGCTGGAGGCCGCCGGCACGCAGATGGACGCGATCGCGTCGTCGGCGTACAAGACCGGCAACATCGGCACCATGAACGTCGTGCTCGAGGGCGCGGACAACCTCATGGACAGGATGAGCATCCTCGAGCAGATCTCCCGCAGCCGCGGCCGCGACATCGCGGAGTACCGCGCGACGACGGAGAACTTCGCCGAGCGCCAGGCCGCCCTGCAGGCGACCCAGAAGAAGCAGGAAGCCGAGGCCAAGGCCCTCAACGCGCGCAAGAAGAAGATCGAGGGCGATCTCAAGAAGCTGTACGCGATGCGCACCGCCGCCTACGGCACGCCCACCGAGAAGGCCAGCAAGTACACCGGCAACATCCCGTCCATCGCGGGCTCCGCCGGCAAGGCTGTCACCTTCGCCTACAACGCCCTGGGCGTCATGTACGACTACGGCGCGGACGGACCGGACGGTTACGACTGCTCGGGCCTGACCTCCGCCGCCTGGCGGGCCGCCGGCAAGTCGCTGCCGCACAACGCCGCGGCGCAGTACAACGCGACCAGAAGGATCTCGCGGTCCGAGCTCGAGCCGGGCGACCTGGTCTTCTACCGCAGCAACGGCCACGTCGGCCTCTACGTCGGCGGTGGCCAGATCATCGACGCCTCCCGCGCGGGCCAGCCCGTCAAGAAGCGCACGATCGACATCATGACCCCGAACGGCTACGGCCGGGTCACCTGAGCCGGGTCACCCGACTCACGGCACGAGAAAAGGCCGGTGTCCCCGAGAGGGGCACCGGCCTTTCGCCGTTGCGGCGGTTGCCTTACGCGGCCTGCAGGCCCTCGGCCCGGGCCAGCTCACGCAGCCGGCCGAGCGCCTGGATCTCCAGCTGGCGGATGCGCTCCCGGGAGAGCGAGAAGCGCGACGCCACCTCGGTCAGCGAGTGCTCGCGACCGTCCTCGAGGCCGTACCGGGCGCGCATGATGCCCGCCGACCGGTCGTCGAGGTGGTTCAGCAGTCCCTCGATGCGCTGACGCTCCAGCGCGGTCAGGACGATCTCCTCGGGCGACGGCGCGTCGCTGTCGGCGACCAGGTCGCCGAGGTTGGTGTCGCCGTCGTCGCCCACCGGGGTGTCCAGGGACACGGTGTCCTGGGCCCAGCGGGTCAGCTCGGTGACGCGCTCCACCGTCACACCCAGCGCCGCGGCGACCTGCGCGGGCTCCGGGTCTGCGCCGAGCTCGCGGACGAGCTGGCGGGTGACGTTGCGCATCCGGTTGACGTCCTCGACCAGGTGCACGGGCAGGCGCACGGTGCGCTCCTGCTGGGCGATGGCCCGGCTGATGGCCTGGCGGACCCACCACGTCGCGTAGGTCGAGAACTTGTAGCCACGCTCGTAGTCGAACTTCTCGACGGCGCGCACGAGGCCGGTGTTGCCCTCCTGGATGAGGTCGAGCATCGGCATGCCCGAGCGCACGTAACGGCGGGCAATCGACACGACCAGTCGCAGGTTGGCGCGAATGAAGAGATCCTTCGCCCGCTTGCCCTCGGTGACCAGCCGCTCCAGCTCTTCCCGGCTCACGCCGCGACGGACCTCGCCGGTGTCGAGCAGGTGCTCGGCGTAGAGGCCGGCCTCGATTGCCTTGGAGAGGTCGACCTCCCTGGCAGCATCCAGCAGCGGCGTCCGGGAGATTTCGTGCAGGTAGACTCCGACGAGGTCGCGCTCCTCGGCGACCTGGTCGGTCCTCATCACGGTGTTCTTCTCCACGTTGCCCACGGTCCCCTCATTGCCTTCACTAACCCTGTTACGGGCAATACCTGCGTCCATCAGCCCTCCCCGTAACGTCCGCAGTTCGTGCATTGCGGTGCTGACACATACCTGAACAGTTGGCGCCCTGCGCTGATTCCGGCTGGTGAGTCGAAAGTGTCACGAGTGTCTGAGCATCAGCTGAGAGCCGCGTGCATACTTACTGAAGAGGGCTCTCACTGAGGTATTCGGAGCAGCACCCGCCGGTGGATGCGTGATGAGACGCATACCCTGTGCCCGCTTCATGACACCATCGGCCCCTCTTCGTCACAGCGACGGCCATCACGGATTCCGCTGCGATGCTCATCACTACCCAGTACGGGCTGGTAGCCGATTGGGTTCACGTCCAGCATCGACAGGTTGCCGTCCGGCTTGACCCAAACGCCACGGCAAAAGCTCCCGCCGCCGACCGCGGGCAGGACCACCTGCCACGATGCGGCACGACAAGCCCCAGTTCACTCGCCCGTACGGGTGACCCTCCGGGGAATGACGGCCGTTCGGCGGGCCGCCCCGGCCGTTCCGCCGAGGGCTGTAGCCAGTGATGCAAAACACACCGTTACGGTTCACGGTATGGAGCGCAGTGTGCTGGTTACGGGTGGAGCGGGCGGGCTCGGCGGGGCCGTCCTCGAGGTGCTGCGCGATCAGGGCTGGCGCGTCGTCGCCCCGGTCCGGAGCAGCGCCCATCGGCTGCCCAAAGGTGTGGTGACGGTCACGGCCGAGTTGAGCAATCCCGATGCCGTCGCCGCCGCGGTGGACGTCGTCACCGCCGAGCCCGGTGCGCCATTGCGCGCGGTGGTGAACCTGGCCGGTGGCTATGCGGGCGGCGGACCGGTGCACGAGACGCCGATCGAGGACTTCGAGGCGATCCTGCGGTCGAATCTGCGCCCGACGTACCTGGTGACCGCGGCCGCTCTGCCCTACCTGGTGGCGGCCGGCGGCGGCTCGGTGGTGTGCGTCTCGTCGCGCGCGGCGGTCGCCCCGTTCGCCGGAGCGGCCGGGTACGCCACCGCCAAAGCCGCGGTGCTCGCCTTCGCGAACGCGGTCGCCGTCGAATACAAGAAGAGCGGGGTGCGCTGCAACACCGTGCTGCCCAGCGTCATCGACACGCCGGCCAACCGGGCCGCGCAGCCGGCCGCCGACTTCTCCCGCTGGGTCACCCCGGCCGAGATCGCCCAGGTGATCGGCTTCCTGGCCGGGGACGGCTCAGCGCCGACCAGCGGTGCCGCCATCCCGGTTTACGGCCGGGCTTAGGGTCGGCCCGGCCCGGCCGTCATCGCCCGGGCCGCACGCACCGGGCTCCCCGCCGCCGCATTGCCCATGATCGGCCGGACAGCTCCTAGAAGCCCTCCGCCAGCTGGTAGGTCAGCATCGAGGCGGCCGCGGCCAGGGTGGCCACGGTCACCAGCAGAGCCCGGGCGTGAGCCACCAGGATCGTCGCCGGACCCCGCGAGCCGGCCGGCACCCGGGGCAGCGGCATCGCGGCCGGGGCCGGCGCGGGCAGCCACGCCCGCAGGTGGTCCAGCAGAGCCTGCTGCACCTGCTCCGGCGTGCCGTTCGCATCGATCACCACGAACGTGGGGTGCTCGGGCAGGGACTCGTAGGCAGCCGTGGCCGCGCGCAGGTAGTCCATCTCCTCGTGGTCGTAGCCCCGCCGCTCGATCCGCTCGTAGGCGACGGCGGGATCCACGGCCAGCAGGAACGTCACGTCCGGCGCGGGGAACACCCGGTAGGCCAGGCGGGCGCGGCGCTCGGCCCGGTTGAGCCGCTCGGGCCGGGGGGTCTTGGCGTGCGCGCGGATGCTCGCGTACTGGCAGACGGCGTACCTGTCCATGATCGCGATTTCGCCCGTGACCGTGCGGCGCAGCAGGGTGCGCAGGATCGCCAGCCAGCGCAGCACCGACTCGACGAGGAGCATCGCCCGGCGGCCGAGCAGGTGCTCACCGTCACGCCGGCCCAGCGCCGTGGCCAGGCGGCCGAACCAGCGGCGGCCGCCGGCGTTGCGCCGGTAGGTCGCCGGCAGGCCCCGGGCGGCCAGGGCGGTCGCCAGCTGATGGGCCTGGGTGGTCTTGCCGGAGCCGTCGATGCCGACCAGCGCCACCGTGCGCAGCGGGCGGACGGCGGTGACCGGACGGTGCGGGGCCGGAAGGTGCTGGGCCGGGGAGTGCGGATCGTGGAAAGCGGGGCGGGCGGAACCGAGGTCAGGGACCATACCCACCAACGGTACCTGGGCCAGTCACGCTCGGTTCCGGCCCGAGCGTGGCTGCTGGTGTGAAGGCAACCGCCTCCGGGTAGACCGGAAGTGCCAAACGCACATCAATCGACGCAGGGAGACCGCCATGCCGCACCGGGTGGACGAGGGCCTGGTCAACACGCTCAAACGGGTTGCCTCCGTGCTCAAACAGGCGGAAGTCCCGTTCGCGCTCGGCGGCAGCTTCGCGGTCTACGCCCACGGCGGGCATTCCAGCGATCACGACGTCGACTTCCTGATCCGCGAGCAGGACAAGGCCCGGGCGCTCGAGGAGCTGTCCGCGGTCGGCTTCGAGGTGGAGCAACCGCCCGAGGACTGGCTGGTCAAGGTCTTCGACGAGGGCCGGATGGTGGACCTCATCTACCGCCCGGTCGAGTCGCCGGTCACCGATGCCACGCTGCGGGACACCGTGATGCGCCCGGTCGAGGCGATCAACATGCCCGTGCTGTCGGCGACCCAGCTGATGGTGCACAAGCTGCTGAGCTACACCCAGCACTACTGCGACTTCGCCACCGGCCTGCCGGTCGCCCGGTCCCTGCGCGAGCAGATCGACTGGGACAGGGTCCGCCAGGAGACCGCGAAGTCGCCGTACGCGGAGGCTTTCCTGGTCCTGCTCGACCGCCTGGACGTGGTCGCGCAGCCGGGGGAAGCACGTCTGACAGTGGGGGGTTGAGATGACACCACAGCTCGACGAATACGTGGAGGCGGAGATCCAGCGCCTGCTCACCGAGAACGGCGCGATCGCCGAGCAGGGCATCACCCTGCAGCGCCGTGAGCACCTGCTCGTGCTGGGCGGCGAAGTGGAGAGCGCCCAGCGGCGTGACGAGATCTGCCGGCAGATCACGGCGAACTTCCCGGACGTGGAGATCGCCTGCGACATCGGCATCGTGCGCGCCGCGGCGCCCAGCGAGGTGGAGGAGATCTCATGATCCGGATCGCCGCCGTGGGTGACGTCCACGTCGACAAGGATGTCCTGGGCCGCTACCGGCCCGCGCTCGAACAGCTGCCCGGGGTCGCCGACGCCCTGCTGATCGCCGGGGACCTGACCCGGCACGGCACCGTCGAGGAGGCCAAGTGCATGGCCACCGAGTTCGGCGACCTGGGCGTACCGGTCGTGGTCGTGCTCGGCAACCACGACCACCAGAGCGACCAGCAGGACGCGGTCAGCGAGGTGCTCCGCGACTCCGGCATGACGGTGCTGGAGGGTGACACGACCGTCCTGGAGATCAACGGTCACCGGCTCGGCATCGCCGGCGCGAAGGGCTTCGGCGGTGGGTTCGCCGGGGCGTGCGCCAGCTCGTTCGGCGAGCGCGAGATGAAGAACTTCGTCGGCACCACCGAGGCCATCGCCGAGCGCCTCGGCGCCGCGCTGCGGAGCCTCGACTGCGATGCCCTGGTGGCGCTCACCCACTACGCCCCGGTGCCCGAGACGCTGGTCGGTGAGCCGCTCGAGATCTATCCGTTCCTGGGGTCGTACCTGCTGGGTCAGGCGATCGACTCGGCCCCGACGGCGCTGGCTCTGCACGGGCACGCGCACCACGGCAGCGAGCGGGGGCGTACGCCCGGCGGGGTGCCCGTCCGCAACGTGGCACACCCGGTGATCAAGCAGGCGTACAACGTCTATCAGCTGCTCTCGGAGGACGTCGACGCCGGTCTCGCCAGCGTCTGACGACCGCCCGGCCGTCCGGCCCCGTCCCGCCCGCGAGGGTGGTGGCGGGGCCGCCGTCGTTCGTGGAGGTTTTCCGGCCCGGTGCCCCGGCTCACAGGTTTTGGATTTTTGGCCGTCGGGTACCAGATCGACATGTCACTTTTGCTTTGGATCCTCGCAGTCATCCTCGTGGTCGCCGGCATCCTCGCGCTGTTCCGGCGGCAGATCCTCTGGGGCGTCGTCCTCATCATCGTGGGTCTTCTCGTGGGCCCCGGTGGCGTCAGCATCTTCAGTTAGACCCCCCTCCCCCGGCAGTTTCCTGACCGGTCACGACGACCGCACCGGGGCTGCCGTATGGCTACCTCTCGCAGGCAGCCATACGGTGGCCCCGGTTCTCTTTGTGTAATGGGACGCACACGACGTGCGATGCCCCACATCGGACGTATGGCGTAATCCTCAGCGAACTGTTCCCGATGTTCGTGAGGGCGTGACGACAAAGTGGCCGAGGTCCATCACTTCACCTACGGAGCCTTCAACCCGATCGCGGCGTACCTGGTCGCGGTCCTCGGTTCCTTCCTCGGACTGCTCGCCACCGGCCGGGCGCGCAGCGCCCGATCCCGCGGCCGCCGCAACCGCTGGCTGGTCATCGCCGCCTTCTCGATCGGCGGCGCGGGCATCTGGCTCATGCACTTCACCGCGATGCTCGGCTTCGACGTGCCGCAGAGCCCGGTGCGGTACAACCCCTGGGTGACCATGGTCAGCCTGGGTCTGGCGGTGGTCACCGTCGGCCTCGGCCTGATGGTCGTCGGGCACGGCCGGCGCAGTCTGCCGAAGATCGCGGTGGCCGGCTTCTTCACCGGCATCGGCGTCCTGGCCATGCACTACACCGGGATGGCCGGACTGCACGTGTCCGGCAAGATCCACTTCAACCCGGCCCTGGTCGCCGCGTCCGCGATCATCGCGGTCGTCGCCTGCGCCGCCGCCCTCTGGTTCGCCGTCTCGGTCAAGGGCATGGGCGCGAAGATCGGCGCCGCCGCGCTGATGGGCGTGGCCGTCGCCGGCATGCACTACACCGGGATGGCCAGCATGTCCGTCGAGCTCAGCCCGACCGTCTCCACCCAGGTCCACGGCATCAAGCCGCTGCTGATGATCGTGCCGATCACCCTGGTCAGCGCCGCGCTCATCCTCGGCGTCGCGCTCAGCGCCCTGCAGGCGATGACCGACGAGGAGTTCACCTTCGGCGACGGGGTGCCGCGCCGCGGCATGCACGCCGAGAACCCCTGGTCGCTCAAGCAGGCCTCGATGTCGGCCATGCGGCGCGCCCCCGGCAGCCGCCCCTCGCCCGGCGCCCGGCCCTCGCCGCGCCCGGTCCCGCTGCGCCCCAAGCCGCTGATCGACGAGCCGCTGATCGACGTCCCTTCCTGATCGCGGACCCACGCGGCGGCCGAGTCCGGTATACCTGATCGGCATGGCGCCAAGGATGCTGCTGTCGATGCCGTTGCACGCGATCACCGAGGTGTACGGCGAGGCGGGCCTGCGCGAGCGGTTCTCCCTCGAACTGCTCGAGTTCCCGCCCGACGACCGGCGGCAGCTGGAGGAGGCGCTGGAGCTGGCGGCCCGGCTGCACGCCGACGACCGGCGGGTCCGCGAGCCGTACCTGAACCATCTGCTGCGGGTCGCGATCCGGATCATCCGCTACTACGGCATCCAGGACGTGGACGTGCTGACGGCGGCCCTGCTGCACGACGCCGTCGAGGACCATCCGGCGGAGCTGGCCGGCCTCGACCCCGCGCTCGGGCACCAGGCGCTGACCGATGCCGCGGTGGCCGAGCTGGCCCGGCGGTTCAACCCGCGGATGGCCGAGCTGGTCCGGTCGGTGACCAACCCGGAGTACGACCCGGAACGCGACAAGCACGAGCAGTACCGGGCCCACGTGGCCGACAACCTGGACCGTGACCCGTGGGCCCGGATCATCAAGATCTCCGACTTCACCGACAACGGCGTCGGGGTCATCCACACCACATATGACAAGGCTCGCAGCTCGGCGATCAAGTACCGGCCGCTGGTGCCGAAGCTGCGTGAGCTGGTCGGGCGCCCGGACACCCCGCTGTCCGTCGCCGCGAAAGACCACATCCTGGACCAACTCGATTTAGCAGAAGAACGCTTCGCCGCGATTCTGGACGGCTGACCACGGTGGGGTGCCCCGGCGCAGTTAGCCTGGGGACATGCCATCCCCCGAGACCGACTGGTGGCGCAGCGCCGTCATCTACCAGATCTATCCGCGTTCCTTCGCCGACAGCAACGGCGACGGGATGGGTGACCTGCCCGGCATCACGGCCCGCCTGAGCGACCTGCGCGAGCTCGGCGTGGACGCGGTGTGGCTGTCGCCGTTCTATCCGTCGCCGCAGCACGACGCCGGCTACGACGTGGCCGACTACCGAGCGGTCGATCCGCGCTTCGGCGATCTCGGTGACGCCGACAAGATGATCGGCGAGGCGCGGGCCCTGGGGCTGAAGGTCATCGTCGACCTGGTGCCGAACCACACCTCCAACGAGCACGCCTGGTTCCGGGCCGCCCTGGCCGCCGCGCCCGGCAGCCCGGAACGTGAGCGCTACATCTTCCGCGACGGCCGCGGCCCGGACGGCAGCGAGCCGCCGAACGGCTGGCAGAGCGTCTTCGGCGGGCCCGCCTGGGAACGCGTGAGCGACGGCCAGTGGTATCTGCACCTGTTCGACGTCTCGCAGCCGGACCTCAACTGGGGCAACCCGGACGTACGGACCGAGTTCGTCTCCGTGTTGCGGTTCTGGCTCGACCGCGGCGTCCACGGCTTCCGGGTCGACGTGGCCCACGGCCTGATCAAGGACGCCGAGCTGGCCGACTGGCACTACGCCGGTGAGATCCTCGGTGGCCTGGCGCCCGAGGGTGCCCCGCCGCCGCCGATGTGGGACCAGGACGGCGTGCACGAGATCTACCAGCAGTGGCGCTCGGTCCTCGACGAGTACGAGGGGGGCCGCATCCTGGTCGCCGAGGCCTGGGTGCAGCCCGCCGACCGGCTGGCCCGCTACGTACGCCCGGACGAGATGCACCAGGCCTTCAACTTCGAGTATCTCGACACCCCGTGGTCGGCCGACCCGCTGCGCAAGGTCATCGACAGCACCACGGCCGCCAACGCCGCGGTCGGCGCGCCCACCACCTGGGTGCTCTCCAACCACGACGTGGTGCGGCACGCGACCCGGCTGGGCTACCCGGTCGGCGAGCCCCGCAAGCACGGCATCGGCATCGGCGACCCGCAGCCGGACGTGGCACTGGGCCTGCGCCGGGCCCGCGCGGCGACCCTGCAGATGCTGGCCCTGCCCGGCTCGGCGTACCTCTACCAGGGCGAGGAGCTGGGGCTGCCGGAGGCCACCGAGATCCCCGACGAATACCGGCAGGACCCGGCCTGGGAGCGCTCCGGGCACGCCGAACGCGGTCGCGACGGTTGCCGGGTGCCGATCCCGTGGGAGGCCGACGCCCCGTCGTACGGCTTCGGGCCGGCCGACGCGAGCTGGCTGCCCCAGCCCAGCGTGTGGGCCGAGTACGCACTCGACCGCCAGCGCGGCGTGACGGGCTCGACGTACGAGCTCTACCGGTCGGCGTTGCGGCTGCGCGCCGGGCACGGCCTGGGCACCGGCACGCTGCGCTGGGTGGACACCCCGGCGGACGTGCTGGCGTTCCGCAACAGCGACCTGCTGGTGCTCACCAACTTCGGCGACGCGCCGGCCGAGCTGCCGCTCAACGCCCGGGTGCAGCTGGCCAGCGGCCCGCTCACCGACGACGGCCGGGTGCCGCAGGACGTCACTGTGTGGGCGCGGGTCTGACCTCTTCCCGCTGACCGTAGGTGGCCAGGGCCGCATGGGTGTCCGCCATGTCCCTGGCCACCGTCCGGCTGGCCAGCCAGTACATGACGCCGGTGGGGACGAAGAACAACTGGAACGCGGCCAGGCCGACCGCGTAGTTCAGCGGCGGCGGGAACGCCCCCGCCAGCTGCCGGAAGACGAGCGCGACCAGGGCGTTGCCACCGGCCCGGCCCACCCCGTTGACCAGATTGCCCAGGCTGTACACGGTGCCGCGGTGCTCCGGCGGGTTGACGTCGGCGATCAGGGCGAACCAGTTCGGCGAGTTCGCCGAGGTCAGGGCCAGCGCGAAGACGGCGGTGGCGAGGCTCAGGCCGACCGTCGGTTCGGTGAAGACCTGACCCAGGATGGCCAGCACGACGTCGCCGGCGCTGCCGCCGTTCGGCACGTCGATGCGGAACGGCACGAAGAACAGCACCACGTAGAAGGGCACGGCGGCGATGACGCCCACGGCCGCGACCAGGGCCCGGCCCCGGGGGGTACGGCGTTGCAGCCGGTCGCCGATCAGCCCGCCCAGGATCGACAGCGCCCCGCCGAGCTGGAACAACGTGGCGAAGACGCTGCCCACGATGACCGCGGTGGCCGTCGTGTAGCCCTGGTCCTCGGCGCGCGAGCGGAACAGCACCGGCAGCCACACCAGCGACCCGAACGCGATCTGCGCGGTGAGACCCTGCAGGATCAGCCAGACGTTGGTCCGCCGGCGCAGGATCCGGGGCAGGTGGTCGTGGTGGATCCGCTCGTCGTACTCGACGCCGGCCAGCTCCGGCTGGCTGTCCCCGCGCGGCACGTCGAAGGTGAAGACGTACGCCACCGTGGCGATCACCCCGGCCACGGCCACCACCACGAACGGCCGCCGCCAGTCGGCCGAGCCCAGCACCCCGGCCAGCAACGTGCCGACCAGGGTGCCGACGCCCTGGGACAGGCCCCAGAAGCTCATCACCAGGCCCCGGCGCCGCGGTGAGATCAGGTCACTGACCACCGAGAAGCTGACGCTGGCGACCCCGCCCAGCCCGACCGCGGCCAGCACCTGGGACAGCAGGAACGACGGATAACTGCCGGCCAGGCCGGACCAGGCGGTGCCGGCCACCCAGATCAGGGTGCCGGCGATGAGCACCGGCTTGCGGTCGAGGCGGTCCCCCGCGTACGCCCAGGCGATCGCGGCGACCGCGCTGATCAGGAACATCACCGTGGTGGCGAGGGCGATGTGGCCCTCGCCCACGGCGTACTCGTCGGCGATGCTGCCGTACAACGGCGGGACCAGGTTGATCGCGACGTTGTCCAGGGACGCGAGGATGACGAAGACGATCACGCTGTACGCGCGATGCGCCGGCCCTCCCCGCCATCTCACGCGACGAAGGTTAGCGGGACACCCTGTCGACAACCGCGTCGCGGGCGGCGGCGTACTGCTCCCGGATGATCGGCGCGCTGCTGTCCTCGTACACCTCGGGGGTCTCGGCGGACCACGTCGGTGGCGCGTCACCACCCACCGTGACCCACGCGGCCTGGCGGGCGGCCCCGTCCGCGACGTACTCGCCGGGCGGTGGGACCAGGACCGGCAGGCCGAAGAGGGCCGGCGCGATGCGGCGGACCGCCTCGCTGCGGGCGCCGCCACCGACCAGCACGATGCGGTTGGCCGTCGCCCCCTGGGCGACCAGGGCGTCCAGGCCGTCGGCGAGCGCGCACAGCATGCCCTCGACCGCGGCCCGGGCCAGGTGCGCCGGGTCCGACGTGCGCAGGGTCAGGCCGTGCACGGCACCGGTCGCGTTCGGCCGGTTCGGAGTGCGCTCGCCTTCCAGGTACGGGATCAGCACCAGCCCGTCCGCCCCCGCGGGCGCGGACAGCGCGAGCCGGGACAGCTCCTCGTGGTCGACGCCGAGCAGCCGGGTCGCCGCGTCGAGGACCCGGGCGGCGTTCAGCGTGACGACGATGGGCAGGAACCGGCCGGTGGTGTCGGCGAAGCCGGCGACCGTGCCGCTCGGGTCGTCCGGGGCGACGTCGGACGAGACGAACACCGTGCCGGACGTGCCGATGGAGATCATCACGTCACCGGGCAGCGCCCCCGCACCGAGACCGGCCGCGGCGTTGTCGCCCGCGCCCGGGCCGAGCGGCGCGCCGTTGGGCAGATGCCCGGCGATGCCGGTCGGGCCGAGCACCTCGGGCACCAGCAGGCGCCGTCCGAAGCCCAGCTCGAGCAGGTCCTGCCGGTATTGGTGGGACTTGGCCGACCAGTACAGCGTGCCGCTGGCGTCGCTGCGGTCGGTGCGCAGGGTGTCCAGGCCCTGCGCACCGGAGAGCTTCCAGGTCAGCCAGTCGTGCGGCAGGCAGACCGCCGCCACCCGCTCCGCCGCCGCCGGTTCGTGCCGGGCCAGCCAGCGCAGCTTGGTGAGCGTGAAGCTGGCCACGGGCACGATGCCGACCGCGTCGACCCAGGCCCGGCGGCCGGCGTCGCCGCCACCGAGGTCCTCGATCAGGTCGGCCGCGGCCCCGGCGCTGCGGGTGTCGTTCCAGAGCAGCGCCGGGCGCACGACCTCGCCGTTCTCGTCCAGAACCACCATGCCGTGCTGCTGGCCGGCGACGGACGCGGCGGCCACGTCGTCCAGGCCGCCGGCCTCGTCGATGGCCTGTTGCAGCGCGGACCACCAGGCGTCGGGATGCACCTCCGTCCCGTCGGGATGGGTCGCCCGCCCTTGCCGGACCAGCTTGCCGGTCTCGGCGTCACGGATGACGACCTTGCAGGACTGTGTCGAGGAATCGATCCCGGCTACCAGCGTCATGGGGCTCATTCTCCGTCGAAGATCAGCGGGCGCGCAGCAGGTGGTCGATGGCGAGCTGGTGCAGCTTCACGAAGTGGTAGCCCTGGGCACCGGCCGCGTCGACGTCGTAGTTCTCGAAGGCGCTCTTGTCGTTGAGCAGATCCTGGTAGCTCTCGCCGTCGTTCAGCGTCGGCTTCGACAGCTCCAGCACCTTGGCCTCCTCCAGCGCCGCCTGCACCTCCGGGTCGGCCCGGAAGGCCGCCGCGCGCTCCTTGAGCAGCAGGTACATGCGCATGTTGGCCTTGGCCGACTCCCACACGCCCGAGTAGTCCTCGGTGCGGGAGGGCTTGTAGTCGAAGTGCCGGGGGCCGTCGTAGCCGGGGCCGCCGCCGGGGCCGCCGTTCTCCAGCAGGTCCACCGTGGCGAACGCGCTGAGCAGGTCGCCGTGGCCGAAGACGAGGTCCTGGTCGAACTTGGGGCCGTGCTGGCCGTTCAGGTCGATGTGGTAGAGCTTGCCGTGCCACAGCGCCTGGGCGATGCCCTGGGTGTAGTTGAGGTTCGACATCTGCTCGTGGCCGACCTCGGGGTTGATGCCGAACAGCTCGGGGCGCTCGAGGTCGTTGATGAACGCGATGGCGTGCCCGGCCGTGGGGAGCAGGATGTCGCCGCGGGGCTCGTTGGGCTTGGGCTCGATGGCGAAGCGCAGCCCGTAGCCCTTGTCCTCGGAGTACTGGGCGAGCAGGTTGAGGCCCTCGCGGTAGCGGTCGAGCGCTGCCTGGACGTCCTTGGCCACGTCGTACTCGGCGCCTTCCCGGCCACCCCAGAACACCAGGGTCTTGGCGCCCAGCTCGGCGGCGAGGTCCATGTTGCGCAGGACCTTGCGCAGCGCGTACCGGCGGACGCTGCGGTCGTTGCTGGTGAAACCGCCGTCCTTGAAGACGGGGTGGGTGAACAGGTTGGTCGTCACCATCGGCACGATCAGGCCGGTCTCTTCGAGGGCCTTCTTGAAGTTGGCGATGATCCCGTCGCGGGTGTGCGCGTCGGACCCGAACGGCACCAGGTCGTCGTCGTGGAAGGTGATGCCGTACGCCCCGAGGTCGGCGAGCTTGTGCACCGCCTCGATCGGGTCGAGGTCGGCCCGGGTGGCGTCACCGAACGGGTCACGGGCAGTCCAGCCCACGGTCCAGAGACCGAAGGAGAACTTGTCTTCGCGGGTGGGCTGGACCGACACGGTTACCTCCACGTAACAGAACTGATTTGTTTATTGGTTGAATTATTTGGCGGCGGTGTGGCATTGTCAAGGGCGTGACGGGCCGGATGATGAGTGCTACAGGTTCCCCGGTCCGGCAATCGAGCGTGCGGGCCCATAATCTCGCGCTGGTGCTGCGAACCGTGGCGAACAGCCCAGATCCGATATCTCGGGCATCGGTGTCCGCGGCCACCGGGCTCACCCGGGCCACCGTCTCCGCGCTCGTCGACGACCTCGTCACCGGCGCCCTGCTCACCGAACGCGAGCCGGCCCCGCGCACCGGAGCCGGCCGGCCCGCCGTGGGCCTGGTCGTCGCGCCGGACGGTCCGGCCGGACTGGGCCTGGAGATCAACGTCGACTATCGGGGCGCCTGTGTCGTCGACCTCACCGGCACCGTCCGGCACCGCCTGGTGGAGCCCGGTGACCAGCGCCTCCAGGAGCCACAGACCGCGCTCGCCGGGCTGGGCCGGCTCGCCGCCCGGGCCCGGGCGCTCGCCGAAGCGGACGGGCTGACCATCGCCGGCGCGGTCCTGGCCGTGCCGGGCCTGGTCGCCGCCGACGGCATGGTGCGGATCGCGCCCAACCTCGGCTGGCAGGACGTCACCGTCGGAGACCTCCCCGACGGACTGGCGATGACGGTCGACAACGAGGCCAACCTCGCGGCGCTGGGCGAGCTCGATGTCGGCGAGCTCCCCCAGGACTTCGTCTACGTCAGCGGTGAGATCGGCATCGGCGCCGGCATCGTCCTCGACGGCGCGCTGTACCGGGGCTCCCGGGGCTGGAGCGGCGAGATCGGGCACATCCCGATCAACTCCGATGGTCCGGGCTGCCGGTGCGGCGCCCGCGGATGCCTCGAGCAGTACGCGGGTCAGGAGGCTGTGCTCCGCGCCGCCGGGGTCGGCACGGTCAGTGCACTGGCAGCTGCGGCGACGTCCGGGAAGCCTGCCGCGCTGGCCGCACTCACGGCGGCTGGTGCTGCGCTGGGCATGGCTATCGCGACTGTGGTCAACCTGCTCGACGTCCGGACGATCGTGCTCGGTGGCAGTTACGCGTCGCTGCTGCCCTGGCTGCGGGACGGCATCGCGGCCGAGGCGGGCCGGCGGGTGCTCACCGCCGCCTGGTCGCCGGTGCAGCTGCGGGCCGCGACGCTCGGGGCGGACGCGGCGATGCTGGGGGCGGCCGGGTCGGTGCTGCGCGGCGTCCTCGACAACCCCGCGGCCTGGCTGGCCCGCCGCCGGCCGTGAAGCTGGGCCGGGCCGAGCGCCGCGGGCGAGCAGACCTCACCGGCCCGGTGGCGGCCGTAGGCTCAGGCCGAGCGGACCGTGGAGTCCGGCGCCTCGCCGGCCGCGGCGGCGAACTCGGTCAGGCCGCGCAGCAGCGAGGCCCGGCCCGTGGGCGTCATCCGCTCCAGCACGTCGGTCAGCAGCTCACGGCGGGTGGTGCGCAGATGGTCAAGCAGCTGGCGGGACGACGGCGTCAGGAACAACGCGATCTCGCGGCGGTCCGCCCGGCCCGGCGCGCGTTCCACCATGCCCGAGGCCACCAGGCGGTCACAGAGCCGGCTGGCCGAGGAGAGGATCATCCGCAGCTGCGTCGCCAGGCCGCGCAGGTTGATGCCCTCCTCGCGTTCGACCACGAGCAGGGCGTTCAGCTGGGGGCCGGAGAGCAGCGGGGTGGCCCGCTGACGAGCGGCATCCCACGTGGCCAGCAGTGCGGGCGCGGCGTCGTCGACTGCCGCGGCGCGCATCGGGTCCGGCCCATCCGGCCCATGGTGTTCGGCCATGGTGCAGCCGAGACTACCCGTACGCCGGAGGCTGTCGAGGGGTGGAAACCGTGTCCGACCGATTGACCGCGGTCCGGCGCGCGCTGGGCGACGCGCCGGCCGATCGCCTGGTCGAGTGCCTGGCGGAGACGGCCGGCAAGGAGTACGCGGTGACCGACCTCGACCTCCTGTTGGTCGACTATCGCCTGGCCACCCTGCTGCCACTGCTCGACGGCCCCCCGGTCACCCGGGCCGGCGATCCGGCGTGGCGTTCGTTCGACCACCAGAGCGAGGTCATCGCCGGGCACTCCGGTTTCGTGCCGGTGACCGCGCGCGGCGAACGGATCGGGGTGCTGCGCTTCACACCGGTGCCCGACTCGGCGGCCACCCGGGCCGAGCTGGCCGAGGTGGCCTCGATGCTCGCGCACGAGTTGCAGGCGGCAGCCGCCGGCACGGACCGGTACGCGGTTGCCGCCCGCACCAGGCGCCTCACGCTCGCGGCGGAGATGCAGTGGGAGCTGCTGCCCGGGCGCAGCCGCACCGGCCCGTCGTTCAGCCTGGCCGGGCAGCTCGAGCCGTCGTACGCGGTGCACGGCGACAGCTTCGACTGGGCCGAGCAGGACGGGCTGCTCTACCTGAACGTTCTCAACGGTCACGGCGACGGGATGAACGCCACTCTGTTGACGTCGCTGGCCACGTACGCGTTGCGCAATGCCCGCCGCGCCGGGCTGGCGCTGGCCGACCAGGCCGCCCTCGCCGATCAGGCGGTTTTCGCCCAGCATCGCGGCGACCTGCACGTGGAGACGCTGCTGCTGGAGCTCGACCTGCGGACCGGGGTGGTGCAGGCGGTGGATGCCGGTTCGCCGCGGATGATGGTGCTGCGCGACGGCGAGGTGCGGGACGAGCCGCTGGAGGCGCAGTTCCCCCTCGGGATGTTCGAGACCTCGGAGTACCGGACGCAGACCTTCCGTTTGCGCCCCGGCGACCGGCTCCTGGTCGTCAGCGACGGCGTCTTCGATGCCGCCAAGGAGAACAGCCGCTACGGCGAGTCGTCTTTGCACCGGTTCGTCCGGCGGACCGGTTCGCTGGCGCCGTTGCAGGCGATCCGCTCGCTGCTGGGCGATCTGCGGGCCTTCGTGGGCGGCGACCTGGACGACGACGCGGTGGCCGTCTGTCTCGACTGGACCGGCGGCACGACGAACTGAGACGGCCGCCGGCTCCCTCGCGGGAACCGGCGGCCGTGGTGTCCTTCAGCGGGTCAGCTCTTGGCGCCCGAGCGGGACGAGATCGCCTCGAGGAAGATGTCGGCGATCTTCGCGGGGTCGGGCGCGACGAAGACGCCGCCGTCGCGGGTCGCCTTGGCGATCGCCTCCAGCTCGGCGCGGTCGACCTCGTTGCCGATACCGATGATCACCAGGCGCACCGGCCGGGTCGGGTCGTCGAGCTTCTTGAGCGCGGCGACCAGGGTGGCCCGGCTGATCCCGTCGGGGTTCTTGTTGGCCCCGTCGGTGAACAGCAGCACCGAGTTGACCCGGCCCCCCTGCCAGCTGTCCTGCACGTTCTTGTAGGCCGCCAGCGCCGTGTCGTAGAGACCGGTCTGGCCGCCCTCCTTGGGCTGGATCTTCTGGATCGAGGCCGCCAGCGCGGCCCGCCGCGAGGAGAGCGGGCTGATCGGCTCGATCTGCTTCCACGGCTGCTTGCCCACCAGCTCGGTGGAGAAGATCCAGGTGCCGACCGCCCACTTGTCGTCGAACAGGGCGAGACCCTGGGCGGCGGCCCGTCGGGTCACCTCGGCGCGGGTCAGGCCACCGGCCGTCGGCACCTTGGTGAGCATCGAACCGGACACGTCGAAGACGGCGAGCGCGCGGCCCGGCAGGGTGATCGCGGCCCAGCTGCCCAGCGCCCGGTTGAGTGCGCCGGCGTCCAGGCCGGCCGCAGCCTTGCCCTCGGAACCACCGGCGGGCTTGGCCGCGGCGGGTGAGGCCGCCGGCGCGCCGACCGGGGCCGCGAAGCCGTTGCCGACCGTGCCGTCGGCGGCCCGCAGACCCGAGGCGGCCAGCTCGTTCTTGAAGCTGGGCTGCTCCAGCGCCTGCCGCAGACCGGTCGCGGCCGCGGCCTTGGTCAGGTCGACCTCGGGCATGACCGCGTACGGGTAGTCGAGGGCCGGCGGCGTCGGCTCCAGGTAGAGCGCGGCGAGCTTCACCTCGGGGCGTTCCGCGTTGTACGCGACCACGTCCTCCTCGGAGAGCGGGGCGGCGCTGATGCTGCTGGCCAGGTCGGCCGCGTCGAGCGAGCGGGGGAACTTCTGCAGCAGGTCGTCGCGCAGCGAGGAGCTGCCGGCGGCGAGCGCGCGCAGGGCGCCGACCTGGGTGGCCTTGGCCGCCGGGTCGGTGCCGGTGGCGCTGCCCAGGGCCAGCAGACCGGCCAGCCCGGCCGCGTCACGGGTCGGGTCCACGATGCCGGTGCGCAGCGAGTTGCCGGTGGTGATCTTGGCCAGCAGGTCGGACCAGGCGAGCTTCTTGTCGGGCCAGCCGACCTGCTGGGCGACGGGCTCCGGCATGGCGACCACGACCGGGCTGCGGGCGATCGACTTGCCGTCGGTCGGCACGAAGCCGGAGGCTTGGGAGCGCAGCCGCAGCAGCCAGGTCGACGAGTCCGGCAGCCACACGTCCGGGACCAGCGACGACTTACCCGCCGGAGGAAGACCGGTGAGCGTGACACCGTGCTTGAGCGCCAGGGCCGAGGCCGTGGTCGCGGGGTTGACGCCGGTCACGTTCACAGCGACACAGGTTCCGTTGACACTGGCACCGCCGGAACTCCACTGCTGAGCAGCGCGGTCCACGGCGGGGGCGATCTCGGGGGCGGCAGCGACGGTCAGCTTGATCTGACCGGAGCACTTGTCCGCGGCGAGACTCTGATAGCCGAGCCAGGAACCAGCGAGGACGACAACGATCGCCATCGCTGATGCGACGACGCCGGCTCCTCTGAGATTGAAGTTTCTGCGATGGCGGCCTGACACGCGCTCCATACTGCGCAGTAGAAGACGCGAATGCCATATACGTTCGGACGAAAGTTACTCGGATTGGGGTTTTCCCGTACTTAATTCACGTTCCGTGATGAAGCCAATCCGGGCCGTGCAAGCTAGCCGGTGATCGCATTCCAGCGCAGCACGCACGTCGGACTTCCCTCGGCCACCGGCTCGCCCTGGGACTGCGGGATGCCGGTATCCGGGTCGATCCGGAAGATCGTGACGTTATGTGAACGCTCGTTGGCTACGTACAGGTGATCCCCCAGCAGGGCCAGGTGCCGCGGCCACTGCCCGCCGGTCGCCACCTCGGCGATCAGAGTGCCGCCCGCGGGCTCCCAGGCGAACACCGAGACCGTGTCGGGGCCGCGGTTGCCCACGTACACGAAACGGCCGTCGCGGCCGGTCGCCAGCTCCGAAGGATAGTTCGACTTGTCGGAGCTGCTCGCCACCCCGCCGGCCGGCCGCAGGCTGCCGTCCGAAGTGTCCGGTCGGTACCAGGTCAGATCGCCGGTCAGCTCGCCCACCAGCAGCAGCGCCCCGTCGATCGCATACCGCAGATGGCGCGGACCGGTGCCGGGCGCGGCGACGATCGCGGCACCGACCAGCGTCAAGCGGCCGGACACCGGGTCGAGGCGGGCCCGCCACACCCGATCGGAGCCCAGGTCGGTGATCAGCACGTCGGGGCCGTTCGGATCCGGCGCGACCATGTGCGCGTGCGGCGCCTCCTGACGGTCCGCGACCGGACCCTGCCCCTCGAACCGGAGCAGATCGGAACGCTCCGCCGGCACTCCGTCGGCGTCCAGCGGATGCACGGACACGTCGCCGCTGAGGTAGTTGGCCACCAGCAGGTGGCGGGCGTCGGCCGAGACCGCGAGGTGACACGGGGCCGAGCCGCCGGTGGACCGTACGGCGAGCGGGGTCAGTGACGCGTCCTCCGCGATCGCGAACGCGCTCACCGTGCCCGCGACCAGCTCGTTGACCGCGTACAGCACCGGCAGCCGCGGGTGCTGGGCCAGGAAGGACGGCGACGGCGTACGGGCGACGACGCCCAGCCGGGTCAGGTCACCGGTGGCCGGGTCCCGCCGCAACAGCGCGATGCCCTCCCCCTCGCCGCCGCTCTCACCGGTGTAGCAGCCGAGGAAGACGTACTCGTGATTCGCGCCCATGCCCCAGATCCAATCACGGGCGGGCGGCGGGCGCGCGGACCCCCGTCAGACCCGCGCGACCGCCACTGTCCCCCGTACCTCAGGCGTTGATCAGCTCGTAGGCGGCCTTGGTCGCCGGCTGCTGCTCGTCCGCCGCCGGCGGGGCCGGCGTGGGGGTCTTGCCGTAATCGGCATAGGTGATCTCGTAGCTGCCGGCCTTGGTCTTGCCCGCGGCCGGGATCCGCACGACCGTCGAGGTCAGCCGCCCCTCGCCGTCCACCGTCGCCTCGAACGGCACCGCCTTGGCCTTGTCCCCCAGCGCCTTCAGCCGGGCGGGCTCGACCACCGAGGAATCGCCGAACTGGGTCATGTCGGTCGTGCCGGCGAAGTGCCCGGCGCTGGTCTGCTGGACGTCGACGGCGGCGCGCAGCACCACACCGGCCTCGCCCGGATCGGTCTCGTTGTCGTAGGCCACCGGGACGTCCTTGGACTTGACCTTGGCCGGGTCGAGCAGCATCCATTTCTTGGGCAGCTTGGGCAGACCGCTCAGGCCCTCCGTACCGGTGAAGCGGATCTTGATCCAGGACTGCTTCTTCACCACCAGGTAGTCCGAGTGCAGCGTGAAGCCCGCGGACGGCTCCCGGTAGCGGAAGCCGACCCGGTAGCTCTGCTTGCTCGCGTCGAACTCCCCGGCGGTCGGGGTCTCGCCGTCCTCGACCTCGAACCGGAAGCTGCCGGTCGAGGCGTCCGGCAGGGACTTCAGCAGCGCGTCCCGCGGGGCGAGCGGCTTGGCCGAGGCGGGCGCCGCCGCGTCCCCGACGGCGTCCGCGACACCACAGCCACCGGCCGCGACACTCACCGCGAGCAGGACACCCAGACCGGCCAGCCGAGCCTCAGAAACATTCATCACGTCATCGCTTTCTCTCCCGCGGCGGCCGGCCCGGCCGGTCCGCCATGTCGAGTTGACGCAGTGAAGCCTGGGTGACAGTGCTGCCGCCGGGCTGCCGCTATGCTGCTGCCGGCTGCCGTTCCGCTGCCGTTTCCCATACGGGCTGCTCAAGGGGGGTATCGCGGTGACCGGGACACCGTCGGACCCCGCGCTGCGGTTCGAGATCCTCGGTGACGTACGCGCTCTGCGGGGCGCCGAGGAGGTCGACCTCGGGCCGGCGAAGCAGCGTGCGGTGCTCGCCGTGCTGCTGCTGAACGCCGGACGGCCGGTGCCGACCCACCAGATCGTCGACGCCGTCTGGGGTGACGAGCCACCGGAGAACGGCTCCAATGTGGTCCAGAAATACGTGGCCGGGCTGCGCCGGGTGCTGGAGCCGGACCGCTCACCGCGGACCCCGGGTGAGCTGATCGCTCTGGCCAACGGCGGGTACGTCCTGCGCGCCGACGCGGGCGCCCTGGACGCCGACCGGTTCCAGGCCGGCCTGGCCCAGGCCACCGCCGAACGCAAGGCCGGACAGCTCGCCGAGGCGGCCGACACCCTGCGCCGCGCCTTGCAGCTGTGGCAGGGCGAAGCGCTGGCCGGGCTGACCGGGCCCGCCTTCGACTCCGCCCGCGCCAGGCTCACCGAGGCGCGGGCCACCGCGTGGGAGAAGTGGGCCGACATCGAGCTGGCCCGGGGCAACCACACCGGACTGATGCCGGACCTCGTGCGGCTGGTCGAGCAGTTCCCGCTGCGCGAGGGGCTGCGCGCGCAGCTGATGATCGCGCTGCACCAGGGCGGCCGGCAGGCCGAGGCGCTGGCCGCGTTCCGCGACGCCCGCGCCTACTTCCTCGAGGAGTTCGGCGTCGAGCCGGGCGAACGGATGCAGGAGACGCACCGCAAGATCCTGCGCGGTGAGCCGTTCTACTCCGAGCCGGTCGACCCGTGGGCCGACAGCGACGACATCCCGGCGCCGCGCGCCTCGCCGGAGAACGCCCGGCCCGCGGCCTCGGCCGTGGTCGCGCCACCGGGTGGCTACGTGCAGCAGTACGTGCCGCCGGATGTCACCGAGGTGGTGCCGGACCGGCGGCCGGCGCCCGGCCCGGCGCGGTACCCGATCGGTGCAGCGGCCTGGGGACTGGCGCCGCCGGCGCCGCCCGCGTACGCGCCGCCCCGCAAACGGTTCCCGGTCGGCGAGGTGATCATGGCCGCCGCGCTGCCGATCATCATCTGCTCGTTCGGCAGCTGGATCTACTTCGTGTACGCGGGCTTCCGCCGCCAGGAACGACGCCAGTTCCTCTTCGCCCTGGGCTATGCGGTGCTGTTCGTGGTGGCCTTCGTCATCGCCGCATCGAACCCGAGCCCGGTCGACAGTCCCGACCTCAACCCGACCGAGTGGATCGCCTTCACCATGTTCGCTGCCATCGCCATCACCTCGGCGGTGCACGGCGCGGTGCTGGCGTCACACCCCGGCGACAGCCCGCGCAGCCGCACCCTGCGCGACCAGGCCCGCCAGTTCGCCACCTTCGACCCGGAACGGGCCCGCGCCCTGGGCATCGGCCGGCCCGACCTGATGCGCGCGTTCGACGACGGCGGCCTGGTCGACGTCAACCACGTGCCCGGCAACGAACTGGCCCGGCTGCCCGGGATCAGCTCGGAGCAGGCCCACGGAATCGTGATCGACCGGCTCAACCGCGGCCCCTACGCCCAGCCGGAGGACCTCGTCATCCGCGGCGTGCTGCCGATGCGCGCGGTGAACCGGCTCTCCTCGAAGCTGATCTGCCTGCCGGTCGCGCAGCAGGGCACGCCGCCCGGCGGCTGGCCGTCGACGTACCCCTCAGCGCACTACGGCTGACCCCGCGCCGGAGCCCTCAGCGGGCGCCAGCCGCCAGCAGTTGCCGGCGCGCGACGTACTCGACCAGCTCGATCAGCACGTTGCGGGCGGCCAGTGGCTCGCGGGCGTCGAACTCCACCACCGGCACATCGGGGTCGAGATCGAGCGCCTTGGCGACCGCCTTCGCGCCGAAGCGACGGTCGGAGTCGAAACAGTTCACCGCCACGACGAACGGCGTGCCGCGCTGTTCGAAATAGTCGATCGACGGGAAGCAGTCCGCCAGCCGCCGGGTGTCGGCCAGCACGACAGCACCGAGCGCGCCCTGCGACAACTCGTCCCAGAGGAACCAGAACCGGTCCTGCCCGGGCGTGCCGAAGAGGTAGAGCTGGAGATCCTCGGTGATCGTGATGCGACCGAAGTCCATGGTGACGGTCGTCGTCCGCTTGCCCTCGACACCCGAGGTGTCGTCGGCGCCCTCGACACCGGTCAGCACCTCCTCGGTCTGCAACGGCCGGATCTCGCTGACCGAGCCGACCATGGTGGTCTTGCCCGCACCGAACCCGCCGGCGATGAGGATCTTGAGCGCGACCGGGATACGCGAACGCGTGCCGTCTCGGTCAGAGCGCACGGAGTCCATTGACAACCGCCTTGAGTACGTCGACGTCGTGCGGCTGAGAGGCCGCGGGGGGTTCGTAGAGCGAAATCAATCCCGCCGAGCGTAGATCACCCAGCAAGACCCGGACGACCCCGATGGAGAGGTCCAGTTTGGAGGCTAGTTCCACGACGGACGTGGGCTCCCACGCCGCGCCGACCAGAGCATGATGCTCCGGCTGCAGCGACGGTGCCGGCGGCGCGTCGGGCACGGTCGCCACCACGAAGGCGACCAGGTCGAACTCGCCGCCGGAAGGGGCGACCCGGCCCTGCGTGACCGCATACGGCCGGACCACCGGGCCCGCGTCCTGGTCCATCCAGTCGTGCGGGGCCCGCAGCGGGTCGGCCCGGTGCCCGCCTTCCCAGGTGTGCGATGCCCGCGGTTGCGCCGGCGTCGGGCCCCACTCGTGCGAGGGCCGTCGGTCAGCGGGCATCGGACCCGGCGGGCCGTTCCGGCGCATCCATCGTCTGCCCGACCCGGGTGACGAGCATGGCCATCTCGTACGCGATCAGGCCCAGGTCCGCGTCGCTGGCCGCCAGCACCGCCAGGCACGCGCCCAGCCCGGCGGCCGTGACGAAGAGGAACGCGTCCTCCATCTCGACCACGGTCTGGCGCACCGGGCCGGCCCGGAAGTGCCGGCTCGCGCCCTTGGCCAGGCTCTGGAAGCCCGCTGCCATCGCCGACAGGTGCTCGGCGTCCTCCCGGCTCAGGGCCGCCGAGGCGCCCATCATGAGCCCGTCCGCGGACAGCACCACAGCCTGCTGCGCCGAGGGCACTCGCTCGATCAGGTCGTCGAGCAGCCAGGTGAGGTTGGCACTCTGGTTTGTCGTGTATCCCACTTATGCGTCCTTATCCGGCCGGTTCTCGTGATTTTCGGGCGCGTTGTCTGTGCTGTTGTCGGATCCGGCCGCCACCGGGTCCTGCACTGCCGGGAAAATGACGGTAGCCGCCTCGGACCACATCGGCTCCCCAACCGTCCGCTGTTTGTCAGTTTCCGGACCATTGCTTGCCCTGTCGTCCCGGGCACCGCCGGTCGCCGCGGCGGCCAGTCCGGCCGCTTCACGCCGGCCTCGGGTGGTGCCTTGCTGCAGGGCGCTCATCAAGGACCGGACCTGGTCCGGCGAACGCGACGGGGCCGCGGTCTGCTCGGCGACCGGTCCCCGCAGCTGCGGGGCGAGGCTGGCCTGACGGACGCGGCGCGGCAGCAGGGGCTCGTCGGCCTCGTCAGCCGACGGATCGTCGGCCGGCACATCCCTGGGCATCGCCGGGGCGACCGGGGGCATCGCCTTCGGGATCGCCGGCATCGCGTCCGGGGCGGTCCGGGGTGCCGGGATCCGCGGCGGCACCTGCGGCGGAGTGCCCAGCATCGCCGGGCCCTCGCCGTGCCGTAGCGGGCCGTCGAGACTCTGCCCGTCCTGACCGGGCCCGGTCAGTCCGGGGCCGTTCAGACCGGGGCCGTTCAGACCGGGGCCGTTCAGACCGGGGCCGTTCAGGCCAGGACTGTCCAGAGCGGGACTGTCCAGAGCGGGACCGCCCGCGTCAGGGCTGTCCGAGCGTGAGCCGCCCACGCCGGGACCGTCGAGGGCCGGGCCACCCACGCCCGGCACGTTGAGGCCGGCGCCGGTCAGGCCGTTGCCGTTCGTCGTCGTCCGGCCGTTGCCGGCGGACGGGAAGTCCGAGCTCAGCGACGCCGGCCCCGCCGGGGCGACCGGCGCAGGCGAACCAGGGGCGGGGAAGCCAGCCGCAGCGGAACCAGGGACAGCCGATCCGGGCGCGGAAGAACCAGGCGCCGTGGAGAGTCCGTCCGGTGAGGTGAGGTTGGGTGGCAGCAGGGCCGGCGGGGCCGCCCGCTGACCGCTCCCCCGCCGCGGCTTCGTGCGGCGCCGCTGCACCAGCCCGTCCTCGGTCAGTCCGTCCACGACCGCGCTGGGCGCCGGGCCGCCGAACGTTGCGGCAGGCTCGGCCGGCTCGACCACCGGGGTGTCGGACAGGCCGAGGGTGTGCCTGCTCAGCGGCCGGGTCGGATCGCCCACATCGGCGCCCTTCGCGGTGGCAGGCTCATGCCGGTCCGAACCGGGGCGCACGGTGTCGTCGGTCAGCTCGGGGCCGACGGTCGCCGTGCCGTTGATGGTCACCGGGCGGCCGGTCATCGCGATCGAGCGGACCTGCTCGGTGCCCTGCCATTGCAGTGCGCCGAGGGAGCTGCGGGCCGGGTCCTCGGTGCCCGTGCCGACCAGCGGCCTGTCCCAGGACTTGTCGGGCGGGGTGGGGCCGGCCGGCAACGCGACCTGGGCCTGGCCGGTCGTGACCAGCTCGCCGGGGACCAGCACGACCGCTGTCACGCCGCCGTAGCCGCTGGGGCGCAGCGAGACCCGGATGCCGTGCCGGTCGGCGAGCTGGGCCACCACGAACAGGCCCAGCCGGGCACTGTCGGCGGGGTCGAAGTCCGGCGGTTCGAGCAGCTTGCGGTTGGCCTCGGCGAGCGCCTCGGGCGACATACCCAGGCCGCGGTCCTCGATCTCCAGCGCGTACCCGTTGGGCAGGACCTGACCGACCACCTGGACCCGGGTCTGCGGCGGTGAGAACGACGCCGCGTTCTCCAGCAGCTCGGCCAGCAGGTGGATGACGTCACCCACGGCCCGGCCCAGCACCGCCGACGACTCGACCGAGACGATGTCGACCCGCTTGTAGTCCTCGACCTCACTGATCGCGCCGCGGACGACGTCGATCACCGGCACCGGGTTGCGCCAGCCGCGGCCCGGGGCGGCGCCGGCCAGGATCACCAGGTCCTCGGCGTGCCGGCGCATGCGGGTGGCGAGGTGGTCGACGCGGTACAGGTCCTCGAGCTCGTCCGGCTCGGTCTCGCGCCGTTCCATCTTGTCCAGCAGGGCCAGCTGGCGGTGCAGCAGGGTCTGGCTGCGCCGGGCGATGTTGAGGAACACCTCGTTGATGCCGCGGCGGACGTTCGCCTCCTCGACCGCTGACTGCACGGCCGTGCGCTGGACCTCGTTGAACGCGCGGCCCAGCTGACCGATCTCGTCCCGGCCGTACTCCAGGGG
This sequence comes from Actinoplanes sp. NPDC004185, assembly GCF_053603475.1. Classification (NCBI taxonomy): domain Bacteria; kingdom Bacillati; phylum Actinomycetota; class Actinomycetes; order Micromonosporales; family Micromonosporaceae; genus Actinoplanes; species Actinoplanes sp. NPDC004185. The sequence continues at coordinate 62,316 of NZ_JBSGFR010000030.1, forward strand.
TGGCGTCTCGACCTCGACGTCGACGGCCTCGCCGCGTTGCAGGCGCTTGACCACCGTCGGCAGTCGCTCGCCGGCCATCTCCAGGGCCTCGCCGCGCAGCCGGGTCAGCCGGCCGACCATGGACCGGCCGACCCGCACCGACACGATGATCGAGATGATGAAGGCGATCAGGCCGAGCAGGCCGGCCAGGCCGAGGCGGACCAGCACGTCCACGGCGACCGGCCGGGCGTCGCCGGGCAGCGCCGCGACGGCGTTGACCTCGAACGCGGTCAGCTGCTGGGTCGCCGTGTCGAACGTCGGCCGCCATTGCGCCGCGGTGATCGGCAGCGCGGTGCCGGGCCGGCTGTCACTGAGCAGCTCGTCCTGCAGCTCGCTGAGCCGGCTGAACGACGCGCCGGTGCTGAGCTTCTGGTATGCCGTCCGGTCCTGCGCGGGCAGGTCGGTGACGCCCTCGGCGAGCAGGAAGCGGGACAGGCTGATCGCCTGCACCAGGTCGTTGCGGGCGGGCGCGCTGAGCTCGCCGGCCGCCAGCGCGCCGCCGACCAGGGAGTTCGTGCGGCTCAGGTAGTCCTGGCCGCGGGCGATGGTGACCACCGCGCGGATCTTGCGGTCGATCCGCTCGTCGCCGAAGGCCGCGGTGGCGATGAACATCCGGAAGCCGGACTCCACCATGCTGTTGTAGAGGTTCTGCGCGCCGAGCGCGTCGACCTCGCGGCGGTCGATGTGCTGCCTGTTCTCGTTCAGGCCGTCGAGGTCGGAGAAGAGCTGCCGGATGCGGGTGCGCAGCACGTCGTCGGCGGCGTCCTGGGCGTCGGCGCTGCCGGCCGAGCGGCGGAAATCCGCGGCCGCGCGGTCGGTCGAGGCCCGCTGGGCGACCAGCGCGGGCGGGACGGCCTGGTCGTCCGCCAGGTACGCGACGGAGAGCCGGCGTTCCAGCTGGAGCTGACCGACCAGCCGCTCGCCGGGTGAGCCGACCTTGTCGACCAGGGTCTGCGCCGAGAGCAGCTTCATCGCCGGGCCGGCGGTCACGCCCGTGGCGAAGACCCACAGCGCCAGCAGGGCGGTCAGCGGGACCGCGGCCAGCGCGATGATCTTCGAACGGATCGACCAGTTGCGGGTTCGCATCAGACTCCGCCCGAGGGGATTACAGGACCGTCGGCACGCAGGACCGGGTGACCACGGACGAGGGATTGACGGCCGTTGACATCGGTGCTGCGTGCGCCTCCGGCAGAATACGGAATGGATGCGCTCCCAGCCACCTCACCGGTGTGCCATGGATCTCCACAAAGCACCCGGGAAGCGGTCGAAGCGGTCCGGGCCCGCGCTCGCGGCCCAGGCGAAGAGCATTTCACCCCGGCACCTGGAATCGGATTGATGACCCTGGTTGAGTGGGCATACCTCCGGGTGAAGAAGGAGGAACGCCATGTCCGCTTGGCTCACCATCGTCCTGATCATCGTCGTGCTGGTGATCGTCGCCGCGATTCTGCTCGCGGTGCGGGCCGGCCGCCGCAAGAAGCTGCAGCAGACCTTCGGCCCCGAGTACGACCGTGTCGTCGCCGACGCCGACAGCCGTACCGATGCCGAGCGTGAGCTGCGCGAGCGCGAGAAGCGGCATGCCGAGCTCGAGCTCAAGCCGCTGTCCGCCGAGTCCAAGGCGAAGTACTCGGTGGCCTGGGAAGAGGTGCAGATCCAGTTCGTGGACGCGCCCGAGACCGCCGTGTCGACCGCGGACGAGCTGACCACCCGGCTCATCGCCGAGCGCGGCTACCCGACCGGCGACTACGACGACCAGCTCGCCACCCTCTCCGTCGAGCACGCCCGCACGCTCGAGCACTACCGTGACGCCCACGCCATCAGCGAGCGCAGCAAGAACGGCCAGGCGGACACCGAGGACCTGCGGCAGGCGCTGGTCCACTACCGTGCCCTCTTCGCCGACCTGCTCGGCGAGAACCCGGTCCGCAGCGAGGGCGCGAGCACCCCGGCGGACGAGCCCAAGGTCCCCAACCAGCAGATCAACAACCACGACAGCGACGTCGCGGGCTCCCGTCCCGACGCCACGAGCCGCTGAGGAGCCGACCATGCGTTTCTTCTCCAACGACGCGCGCGAGTCCAGCGATGACCAGGCCCAGGACGACGGGACCGAGCGGGTACGGTCCGAGCCGGTGGCCGTACCGAACCAGCGGCCGCCGTCGCCCTGGTCGAACACTCCGCCCACAGCCGACGACCGCACCGACGCCGCCGACACCGACCGGGACGGTGTCGTGGACCAGGAGGACGACGTGACCCGCCGCGAGGACACCGACCCGCCGCCGTTCCACGAGCCGAGCCCGCAGCCGACCGCTTTCGGCGCGTCGACCGTCGGCGGCGCGGTGGCGGCGTCGGCCATGGCCAACCCGACCAACGACCGGTGGGACGCGACCGACCGCGACTCGGCCGCCGACACCGGGGTCGGCGACGACGCCAACGTCGCTCCGGGCGACGGCGTGGTCAGCTCGGCCGCCGATACGCACCCCGGCCACGGCACGGTCACCGCACCCGACACCGTCCCCGCCACCTGGACCGCCGAGGACACCCGCGACGGGCGTGACCGCACCGACCCCGACGACGTGGTGGACGTTCCGCTCGACGACACGACCAGCACGGGCCCCGGCGCGGTCGCCGCCCGGTCCGACACCCTCCCCGACCAGGACAGGGACGGCAACCGGGACGACTCGGTCACCACCTTCGACGACCAGGTCCCGGTGACGTCCACCGCGCTCAAGGACGACGGTGGCTTCGACGACCCCAAGGCTGTCGACCCGGCCACCGAGACTCCCCTCGACAGCACCGCCTCGGACGGCGCCCCGCTCAAGGACGACGGTGGCTTCGACGACCCCAAGGCCGTCGACCCGGCCACGGGCACGCCCATCGACAGCACGCCGCCCGCCGAAGCGGCCGTCCCGGTTGCCGCGGCCGCTGCCGCTGCCACGACCACGGGCACCGCCACGGCCTCCGGCAGCACGGCGGAGAAGCCCGGCAGCCTGTTCGACCAGGAAGATGCCCGGACGTTCCAGGAGCGGTGGCGGGACGTGCAGCTGCGCTTCGTCGACAGCCCCAAGGACGCCGCCGGCGACGCCGCCAAGCTGGTCGACGAGGCCGTCGAGAAGCTTTCCGCCAGCCTGCGCTCGCAGCGCGAAGGCCTGAACAACGACACCGAGGACACCGAGCAGCTGCGGGTGCAGCTGCGCGGATACCGGGACATGCTGAACCGCATCCTCAGCCTCTGACCCCGTCCCGCCTCCCGGCCGCGTGCCCACCGCACGCGGCCGGTGCCATGCTGGGCGGATGCGCGCGTCCCGGCTGCTCTCCCTGCTGCTGTTGCTGCAGAACCGTGGGCGGATGACCGCCCAGGAACTCGCCGACGAGCTCGAGGTGTCGGTCCGGACGGTCTACCGCGACGTCGAGTCGCTCGGCGCGTCCGGCGTGCCGGTCTACGCCGACCGCGGCCCGGCCGGCGGCTACCAGCTGCTCGACGGCTACCGCACCCGGCTGACCGGCCTCACCGGCGACGAGGCCGGCACGCTCTTCCTCGCCGGGATGCCGGGCCCGGCCGCGGAACTCGGCCTCGGCTCGGTGCTGGCGGCCGCGGAGCTCAAGCTGCGGGCGGCGCTGCCGGGTGAGCTGGCGGACCGGGCGGACCGGGTACGCGAACGCTTCCACCTGGACGCGCCGGGCTGGTTCCGCGCCGACGAGCCCACCCCGCACCTGGCCACGGTGGCGGACGCGGTGTGGCGGGCGCGCAAGATCGAGGTCCGCTATCGGCGCTGGAAGGCACCCCGCGAGGTGACCCGGACGTTGTCCCCGCTGGGCGTCGTCCTGAAGGCGGGACGCTGGTATCTGGTGGCCGGGTTCGAGGAGCGGGTCACGGCGTACCGGGTGGTGAACATCCTCGACGCCGGACTGCTCGACGAGCCCGCGCACCGACCGGCCGGTTTTGATCTGGCGCGGTTCTGGCAGGAGTGGACGGAGCAGTACGAGCGCGGGGTCTACCGGGCGCAGGCGACCGTACGGATGACGACCGAGGCCCTCGACCGGATGGCGTACGTCTTCCCGCCGGAGATGGCGCGGTCGGCCCGGGCCTGCGCGGGGCCGACCGGGGACGACGGGTGGCTGACCACGACGGTGCCGATCGAATCGGTGCGGCACGGGCACATCGAGCTGTTGAAGCTGGGGGCGGACGCGGAGGTGCTGGATCCGCCGGAGCTGCGGGAATGCTTCGCGGAGACGGCCCGCGGCCTGAGCCGCACCTATCTCTCCGCTGCTCCTCTTTCCTCCGCTCCTCTTTCCGCCGCTTCCCCGGACTGTCTCCCCATTGCTTCTTCGGAAAGCACGGAGCCCGGGCCGCTCGGGCCCGGGCTCCGGGTGGATCAATCGTCAGACGAGTGAGGTGTCGTTCGCGGTCTGCTCGGTCTTCGGGTCGGTCGGCGGCTGTGGCGGCACGGCCGGGTCTTCGTCATCCGGCGGCGGATCGTCCGGCGGGGTCGTCGACTCCGTCGGCGGTGTCGTCTCGTGGTCACCGGGATCCGGCGTCTCCGAGGAGGCCGGGTCGGTCGGTGACGTCGGCGGCTTCTCCGAATCGGACGGCGACGGCGACGGCGACCTGGTCGTGGCCGGGCGGGCGTTCTTGGTCCGGGTGAGCGGTTGGGTGTTCGACTTCGGTTCGGGCTGGATCGCCTCGGCCTCGGTCGGTGCGTCGCCCGCACCGGAACCTCCGCGGGGCGCCTCCACGTCGTTCTGCACGGTTGTCACGGCGGGCGGACGCTCAGGCGACAACGTCACCTGACCGAACTGGACGCCGAGCCACATTGCCGGTCCGAGGCCGATCGCGACGATGGCCCCGAAGAGCGCCATCGGTCCCCGTTCCATAGCGCCCCTCCCCCCTGTCAGTGACGATCATCGCCGCTTCGAGTGGCCTTCATCTACCCAATTCGGCGAAGGGTAAGCGAACGAACATGGCACCCATGATGACCCCTGGTGACAAGCTCGTGACTCACCCCGTCGGAATGACGTCTCTTCTTCACCACGGACGGCGCCGGCCAACGGTTCAGCCGGCTCGGCAACTATCTGGTACGGGACAGGAACGCTACGGCGTCGTCGAGCGCGGCCCAGCCACCCGGCAACTCGTCGGAATCCAGCGCCGTCCGCACACTGAGCGTCCCGCCGTCGCGCAGGCTCAGATCCCAGCTCCGGCGCCGGAGCCGGGTCGCGCCGGCCACCTCGGCGAACGGCACGAACCGGCTGCCGGGCGCGGCCTCGTCGCGCTGCGGCACATCGGCGGCCGCGAACCGGGCGAGCCGGCGCTTGGCCGAGCCGTTCTGCGAACGGGGCAGACCGGGCACGAGGAACAATCCGGTGTCGACGATCAGCAGGTCGGTCCGGGCGCCGTCGATGATCAGGTTGACCACGCCGCCGACCACCTCGGGCCGGGTCTGTGCGGTGTCCGCGCCGGCCACGGCAGCGGGATCGATGCGCAACTCGGCGAGCCGCTCCCGGGCGGTGGCGACCGTGGCGGGGTCGCTGGCCAGTGCGGCGAGGCCACCGAGGTCGAGATGGGCTCCATCGGCGGCGATGAGCTCGGCGTTGCCGGTCCAGCTGTGCCGCCAGCGGGCGGCCCCGCTGCGCAAGGCGGCCAGGGCGAGCAGCAGGGTGACGAGCTCGGCGACGCGGGCTGCGGTCTCATCGGCGGGGAGGCCGGCGAAAACTGACTCGGCGGCCTTGTGCAGCCGGCCGTCGGCGGCCAGGTCGAGGACGTCGGCGGCGGTCACGACCGGCACGGCGGCGGCGCGGGAGATGGTGGCCAGGGCGGCATCGGCCTCGCGCTGCATCTCGACCGTCCGGGCGGCGCCGAAGAAGGAGTCCCAGTCGACGGTGGTGCGGCCTTGGGCGGGGAAGGCGACTCCCTGCAGCGCCCGTCCGAGTCCGGGGAGGTCGGGCACCAGATCTCCGGCCGGGGCGCCGAGATCGAACCCGGCCGGTTGCGGATCGCTCTCGTCTTCATCGAGCTTGGCGGCGGCTCGCCCATCGGGTTGGGCCGTAGCTCGCCCATCGGGTTGAGCCGCAGCCCTCTCACCAGGCTGAGCCGCAGCTGCCACATCGGGCTGAGTCGCAGCCCTCTCACCAAATTGGGCCGCGGCTCCCTCATGGGGCTGGGCAGCGGCGACCGAAGCCCCCGCCGACGAATCCGGTCGGCTCGGTGCGAAAGACAAACGGCTGGATGTCTGATTCGGCGATGAGTCGCCACACACTGCCGCGCCGGGCGATTCCACCGGCTTCCCGGCTTCGTCGGTCTTCGAGCCGCCGGCGCTCGGCCGGCCCTGAGTGCTCGGTTTCCCTTCAGCGATGGGCCCGCCAATGCTCGGCCGCTCTGCGGTAGCCAGTCCGCTGGCGCCGGCCCCGCCTCCAGCATCCGGTCCTTCAGTGGTCGGCCCGCCACTGGCCAGCCCACCCGCAGGAGACCGCTTGCCGGCGCCAAACCCGACCTCAGCGTCCGGCCCACTGCTGCTGGGCTCGCCCGCAGCAACCGGCCCGGTCGTGCTCAGCCCAGGACTGGTCATCGAGGCGCTGGATGCCGAGGCCGCCGCCCCGACCAGCTCCGGCTCTCGCTCGGAGGACGACCCGCGTTCGTCCGCGACAGGCGCTCGCGGCGTGACGACCTGGGACGCACTCAGTGCCGCGAGCCGCTCGGCCACCGGTGGATGCGTGTCCCAAGTGGACGGAGCCCCCGGGTCTCGGGCTCGCAGCACCGCCACGTCGTCCGCCCGGGCCGCCAGCACGCGCAGGAACCCGCCGAACAGGTCGTCCGGCACGTGTCCCGCCTGCCAGCCCGGCCCCAGATACTCAGCGTGGAAGATTCGTTGCAGAGCGTCCAAGGCCGGCAGGTCGCGGAGCACTGCGGTGGCGGCAGGACGGCCGGCGTACTCGGCGGCGATCTGGTCGGCGGTCAGCTCCTGGGCCCGGCTGAACGGTGCGTCGATCCGTCGGTACCACTTCGCGTACGTCCGTAGCAGTGGCCCGGCGGGATTGCGCGGCGGGATGCGCGGCACCGTCCGGCCGACCGCTACCCGGCCGCGGTAGGCCAGCGGCGCTAGCCGGCCCAGTCGCGGCGAGAAGTGGCCAAGCTCGTGGGCTGCGACCGCGCGCAGGTGCGCCTCGTCCCACGCCTGGAGCAGGGGCAGGCCGAGGTAGAGGTCGCGGCGGCCGCCGAGCAGGCCGAGCAGGCGGGTGCGCTCGATGATCTTCGCGGCCGCGTCGGCGACGATCGTCACCCGGTCGGGTGTGCGGGTGCCGGCGGCCACCGCGGCGCCGTCGAGCAGCTCCCACAGGCGCGGGGCGTCCGCGCGGGTCACCGGAATGCCGACCGGCTCGGGGCGGCGCGTGTGCAGGGCGCGCCACGTCGCGTACGCCATCACGCCGACCGTAGCGATGCAGACGGGGACGCCCAGGCGCAGGGCAGCCGCGCCCGGCAGCATCGACAGCAGCAGCAGGACCGGCACCACGACCAGCGCGAGCTGCAGTGCCGCGACGAGCAGGAACCCGGCCAGCGCGGTCGCCGATGCCAGCACCCTCTTCTGCACGCGGCTAGCCTAGGGCCGGCTTACGACAACGCCATGGCCGCCGCTCCGCCGGACGGTCACGATTGAGCCCCGAACAAGGGCGGTGACGTGCGCGGATCCGACGTGTCGTCACCCCGTACCGGTAGGAAGATTTAAGGAAGATTTCGGGACGTTCACGCCGGCGACACAACGCCGCCGTTTCGGCGGCGGCGTCGCGGGGATGCACGACCGCATGACTGACCTCGATCAGACTCTCGTGGCCGGCATCATGGGCTACGCCTGGCTGCCCGATCTTCGTCGCCGGCATCACGACCGGCCCGTGCCGCTGCGGGTGCTGGGCCGGCGGGCGGTGGCGATCTGCGGACCGGAGGCCGTGCGGTTCTTCTACGACGAGAGCCACCTCGAGCGGCACTCCGCTCTGCCACATCCGATCGTGGCCACGCTCTTCGGCAAGGGTGCGGTGCACACGCTCGACGGACAGGCGCACCGGCACCGCAAGGCGCTGTTCGTCGCGCTGCTGATGAACGACGGCATCGATGTGCTCGCCAAGTTGGTCGGTGAGTCGTTCGACGAGGCCGCGGAGAGCTGGCGCGGTCGGCCGTCGGTGACTCTCTTCGACGAGTCCGCCCTGGTCATCGCTCGTGCGGTGACCCGGTGGGCCGGCATCCCGGCGACCGACGACGAGCTGCCGGAACTGGCCGCCGACCTGATGGCGATGGTGGACGGCTTCGCCAGCCCGGGCCCACGGCACTGGCGCGCCCTGGCGGCCCGCCGCCGGCGCGAGCGCTGGCTGGCCAAGAAGATCGAGGGGGTACGCAGCGGCGACGTCATCGCACCGGCCGATGCGGCGATCACCACGATCGCGTACTTCCGCGAGGACGGCGAGCCGCTCGATCCCCGTACGGCGGCCGTGGAACTGATCAACATCATCCGCCCGGCGACCGCGGTGGCGTGGTTCGTCGCGTTCAGCGCGCACGCCTTGGACCGGTGGCCGCAGCACCGCCGCCCGTTGCGGGACGGTGACGAGGAGTTCACCGCGGCCTTCGTGCACGAGGTGCGCCGCTTCTACCCGTTCGCCCCGTTCCTCGGCGGGCGGGCGATCGCCGACCTGAGCTTCGCCGGCCAGCACATCCCGAAGGGCGCGCTGGTGCTGCTCGATGTCTACGGTCAGAACCACGACCCCCTCCTCTTTCCCCGGCCGTACGAATTCCGTCCGGAGCGTTTCGTGGACCGGCCGATCGGCGACTTCGACCTGATCCCGCAGGGTGGCGGCGATCCCCGCACGGGTCACCGCTGCCCCGGCGAGCAGATCACGGTCGCCCTGCTCGGCACCCTGGTGCAAAGGCTGGCCCGGCTCGATTACCACCTGCCCCCGCAGAACCTGAGCATCGACCTGAGCCGCATCCCGGCCCGGCCGGCCAGCGACGTGGAAATCGTAGTTCCGTGAGCGACGAGGGACCTCTTACGAGGTCCTTACGGTCAGGCCGCGCACCTCGCGCCGGCCATCGACAGCTGTGACGCTGATGGGCATTCCACCTATCGAGGGAGATGTCCATGGGGGCGATGAGGCGTGCGCCGGTGGTGGCAGCGGTCGCGGCGATCGCGGTCACCCTGGCCGGTGCGGTGCCGGCCGAGGCGGCGGCGACGTGGCGGATCACGGCGGAACCACCGCTGAAACCGGCGAGCCGGCTGGTCGACGTGAGCGCGACCGGGGCGGCTGACGCCTGGGCGGTGGGATATCAGGACAATGCGTACGGGCGCATTCCGGTCCAGCCGGCCGCACTGGTGCGATGGAACGGCAGGATGTGGTCGGAGAGCCTCCTGCCCGCGCCGTTCGACTCACCGGAAGCGGTGAGCGCTGTGGATCCGTCGAACGTGTGGGCGGCCGGGCAGGACGACAGGCAGCTGCCGTACGCGGCTCATTGGGATGGCGCGGCCTGGCAGGGCTATCCGGTGGCCGACCAAGGCCGGTTCAGCGACGTGGCGGCCCGCAACGGCAAGCCGCTGATCGTCGGCGCGCGGCGTGCGGGTGGCGCCCTCGTCATGGAGTGGGACGGCCAGCGCTCCAGGAAGTCGTCGTACCGGGCAGTGACGCGTGGAGCGGAAGCCTGCAGGCGGTAGCGACCGCACCGGGCGGTGCCGCGTTCGCGGTCGGCTCCTGGCACGTCGACGACGCTGGTTATCCGGAACCCTTGATCGTGCAGCGCACCGGCAACATCTGGAGGGTGGCGGCGCTGCCGAAGGTGCTCAGTGCGCGGTTGACCGGCGTGCACGCGCGCTCGGCCACTGACGCGTGGGCGGTCGGGACCGTCGAGTACGACACGTCCCGGCCGAAGCCGCTGATCATGCACTGGGACGGCATCTCGTGGCAGCGCGTGGCCGCACCGACCGAGTCGGCAAATCTGTGGGCCATCGGCGGCGACGCCGCGGGCAACCTGTGGGTGACCGGAAGTAACCCGAGCGAGCCGTACGGGGTGTCGTACCCGGGGTCGCTGTTCCTGCGCTACCAGGGCAAGAAGTGGAGTGTGGTCTACGGGCCGAAGGTCCGGGCCGACAATCCGTTCTCGGCGGCAGACCCGTTCCTGTCGGCGGTGGAGAACATTCCCGGGACGTCGGCGTTCTGGGGAGTCGGTACGGTCGCGGATCCGGCGAAGGATCACGTCGCCCTGGTCGAACGGATCGGCTGACGCTTCGGGTGGCTCGGGTGGCTCGGGTGGCTTGGATCGGGTGCTCGGCCGGCGGCTGGTGAGCGGGCGCATCGCAGCTGGGTGGTGATTGCCCAGCGGCGGCCTGCCGGGCCCTCCCGCAGGGAGCGGGCCGGGTCCGCCGCCGGCCGGTCCGCCGCCGCCGCAGGCCAGGTACGCCGCAGGCCAGGTCCGGCGCAAGCCAGGTCCGGCGCAAGCCAGGTCCGGCGCAAGCCAGGTCCGGCGCAAGCCAGGTCCGGCGCAAGCCAGGCCCGACCCAAGCCAGGCCCGACCCAAGCCAGGCCCGGCGCAAGCCAGGTCCGGCCCAAGCCGGATCCGCCCGCAAGCCAGGTCCGGCCCAAGCCAGGCCCGGCGCAAGCCAGGTCCGGGCCCAAGCCGGGTCCGCCGCTGAGCGGGACCTGTCCCGATGGCCGCCCACTACTGCCGCTCACGGACCCTGACCTCCGGACTTGCTCCGAACGCCGTGGTCCGCGATGCGGTCGGCCTAGTTCCAGGGAATCTCCGGAGCCGCGTGGAAGGCGATGCCCTGGTTTCGCCAGCGGGGACCGAAGGCCGCCAGCCGCTGCCGGAACGACTCCCAGTCGTGCGTGGCGCGCGGGGACCAGCCGATCTCCGCGACGGCCGGCAGGCGCGGGAAGGTCATTGTCTGCACGTCGGCGAGGCTGCGCAGCGTTTCCGACCACAGCGGCGCCTCGACGCCGAGGAGGTGTTCTTCTGTTACGCCCGGGAGGCGGTCTGCCGGGTCCCAGTCGTAGGACCGTTCGACGTCGATCACGCCGGCCCAGTCCAGGCCCGGCTTGGTGTCCGGGGTGTACTTCATGTCCAGGTAGGTGCGGTCCGCCGGGGACATGATCACCTTGCTGCCGTTGGCGGCTGCGCGGGCCGTGCCCTCGTCCGTTGCTTCGATTCGCCAGTACTGGGCGATCGCCGTTTCCGGGAGCTCCACGCCCGCCATCTCGTGCCAGCCGACAACGCGCTTGCCGTACTTGGCGACCAGCGGCAGCACCCGCTGGATGAACGTGCGGTAGTCCTCCGCCGTCGTGGCCTGGGCCTCGTCGCCGCCGATGTGCAGGTACGGGCCCGGGGTCAGCGCCGCGACCTCGCGGACGACGTCCTCGACGAACGCGTACGTCTCCTCCTTGTCCGCGACCAGGGAGCTGTAGCCGACCTCCATGTCGGTACGCGGCGCCACCGCCACGCCGTCGGCGGTCAGCTCCGGGTACGCGACCTGCGCCGCGTTCACGTGTCCCGGCATGTCGATCTCCGGCACGATCGTCACGAACCGTTCGGCCGCGTAGCCGACCAGTTCGGTGTAGTCCGCGCGGGTCAGGAAGCCCGGCCCGGTGCCGTCCACGCCTGTGCCGGCGCCGCCGCTGACCTCGGTGAGCCTCGGCCAGCCGTCGATCTCCAGCCGCCAGCCCTGGTCGTCGGTCAGGTGCAGATGCAGGTGATTGATCTTGAACTGGACGAGCGAGTCGATGTACGCCTTGATCTCGGCGACGGTGAAGAAGTGCCGGGCGATGTCGAGCATCGCGCCGCGGTACGGGAACCGGGGGCGGTCGACGATCTCGCCGCCGGGCACCACCCACGTGCCCTGCTGCGGGCCGGCCGCGTCGATCGCGGCGGGCAGCAGCTGCCGCAGCGTCTGCACGGCGGCGAACAACCCAGCCGCCGAGGCGGCCCGCACCGTGACACCGGACGCACTGACCTCGAGCCGGTAACCCTCGTCGCCGCCCGAAGCGCCGTCGAAGTCACCCGAGTCACCGCCCGAGGCGCCATCGAAATCGCCCGAGTCACCGCCCGAGGCGCCGTCCAAGCCGCCACCCGAGACACCGCCCGAAGCGGCTGCGAAGCCGCCGCCGGAGACACCGCCCGAGGCGCCGGCAACGTCGCCGTCCGTGACGGGGTCGGGATCGAGCAGCAGGGCGATCTCACCGGAGTCCTCGCCGACCGGCAGGGCGTACCCGGTAGCCGGGCGCAGCAGCGCGGCGAGGTACTCACCGATCCGGCGGGCCTCGGCCGAACCGGGCGCCGTGCGGATCGCCGTACCCTCGCCGATCGTGAAGTCGGCGGCCGGGTCGGGCCGCACCTCGGCCGGCACCGGGATCACGTCGCCGAGGCCTCTGCGCTGGAATGCCGGTTCGCTCACCGCTTCATCCTCCCGTTCCGGACCGTCGATCGGTCGGTCGGCACGACTCTAAACCCTCTTTCCAGTTTCGGGACGCCCCGATGGCCACCGTCACGCCGCCGTTATCGTGACGCCATGGCGATCACCATCCGGCGCGCGGTCCCGGCGGACGCGGCTGAGCTGCACCGGCTTGCGGCCGACACCTTCGGTCTGGCTACCCCGCCGGGCACGCTTCAGACCGACATCGACGCTTTCATCGCCGAACATCTCGCTCTGGCGAGCTTCGAGAAGTATCTGGCCGATCCGGCGCGGATCCTGCTGCTGGCCGAGGACGCCGGCGAGGCGGTCGGGTACGCGATGCTGATCGGCGGCCCGATCCACGATCCGGAACTGGCCGCTGTGGTCGGTTCCGCCGGCGACGCGACCGCGGCGCCGGCGATCGAGCTCAGCAAGTTCTATGTCGCCGCGCGGAACCACGGCTCCGGCATCGCCGCGACGCTGATGACGGCGACGCTCGAGGCCGCGGCGGCGACCGGGGCGCGGCTCTGCTGGCTGGGTGTCAACCAGCGCAACGAGCGGGCGGCCAAGTTCTACGCGAAGCACGGCTTCGAGATCATCGGCACCAAGAAGTTCCTGGTCGGCGACGTCTGGCACGACGACCACGTGCGCGCCCGCCCGCTCCGGTAACCGCGCGCGGGGCGAACGGCCGCAGCGCCGTCGGTCAGGGCTGGTGGACGGCCGGGGCGCTGAACCACGCGTCCGCGCCGGGGTTCAGGGCGTATTCGATGCGCCGGCGGTTCAGGTCGCTGATCGGGGGCAGGTCACCCAGCTCGAACCAGCCCACCGCCAGCGACTCGTCGTCGTTCACCCGGGCCTCGCCGCCGATCGCCCGGCAGCGGAACGTGATGTCGACGAATTCCGTCTCGTCGCCGTTCGGGTACGTGTTCGGTGGCTGGGTCAGCACGCTCGTGATCCGTTCCGGGACCACGTGGACGGCCGTCTCCTCGTACACCTCTCGGACGACCGTCTCCGCCGGCTGCTCTCCCGGGTCCATCGAGCCCGCGATGAGCGCCCAGGTGCCGTTGTCCGTGCGCCGGCCCAGCAGCAGCCGGCCCGCGTCGTCGAAGACGACCGCGGTGACGCCCGGCAGCAGGAGCATCCGGTGGCCGACGACTTCGCGCAGGCTGTGCAGGTATGGCGAAATGGGCATGTCGGACAAGATAGTGCAGGGTCAGCCGACCAGCGGGCGTACCTCCTTCGCCACGGCCCGGACGAAGGCTTCCGGGTCCGGGTCGTCCGCCGTCGGCTGGAGGACCACCGTGGTGGCACCGGCCTCGGCGAAACGTTCGACCGTCGCCGCCACCGCCTGGCTGTCGCCCGCCACTCCCGGGAAGTCCATGCCGTGGCGCTCCTGCTGGCGGGCGATGCGGTCGCCTGCCGTCGGGCCCATCGCCGCCGGCAGGAAGACGACGAGCTGGTGGCCGTCCGCCGCGCCGATGTGCTCCCGGGCCGCTCGGACGCCTTCCGGTGAGGTGCCGCCGGTCAGGATCGTGCCGTCGGCCAGTTCGCCCGAGAGCTGCAGGGTCTTGGGACCGGTCGCGCCGATGAACAGGGCCGGCGGCTGCTCCGGCGGCCAGTCGAGCTTGACCTCGGCCAGCCGTACGTAACGGCCCTCGGTGGTCACGGTCTCGCCGTGCAGCAGTGCGCGCAGGGCCGTGGCCTGCTCGCGCAGCATGGTCATCGGCGACGCGGCCTTGACGCCGACCTGGGCCATCCAGTCCTGCACACCGTGCCCCAGGCCGACGATCGCGCGGTCGCCGAACATCCGGTGCAGGGTGGCGACCTCCATCGCGGTCAGGGCCACATTGCGCAGCGGCGCCGGCAGGATGCCGATGCCCACCCGCAGCCTCGTCGTCCAGGCCAGCGCGGCCGCGGCAGCCGCGATACCGCTGTTGAGGAAGCAGTCCTCCCACAGCCAGAGCTGCTCGAGGCCGGCCTCGTCAGCGGCGCATGCGATGCTCCGCAGCTGTTCGGGAGGATTGCTGGGCAGGAAGATGGCACCTAGTCCGGTCACCCGCCCATCCTCCCGGCCGGGCCGGCCGATTGCACCCGTACGGGTGAGCTTCGTTGACCGGCACCCAGCAGCGGCCGAGACTGCCTGATACCCGGACCGACGTGTCGACTGAGGAGCCGCGTCCATGGAGGAGAACCCTCCGTACCTGTTCCTGCCCGCGCTCGACGGGACCCGCGCCCAAGTCTCGGTCACCGCGGACGTGGACGGGGCGGTCATCGACATCGCGGTACGCGGCGACTGGCATCCGCAGCTCGGCGCCACGGTGGCCCTGGAGATCGGCCGTTGCCTGGCCGAGAGTCCTGCCGCCATCCTCATCGACGCGGCCGGCGTGACGGACCCGGCCGCCGACAGCGTGCCGGTGTGGTTGTCCGCCACCCAGGCCGCCGCGGCCGCCGATCCGCCCGCCCGGCTCGCGCTCTGCCTGCCCGCCGGGTCGCCGCTCGGGCACCGGCTGGACCAGATCGGCGCCCGGCGCTACCTGCCCGTCTTCACCTCGGTCGCGGAGGCCCGCGAGTCGCTGACCGGCAGCCGCCCGCTGACCGACGTGGTCCGGATGCGCCTGCCACCCTCGCCCGTCTCTCCCGGCGTCGCGCGCAACCTCGTCGGCGGCGCCTGCCACGCCTGGAACCTCGCTCCGTTGCTGCATCCCGGCCGGGCCGTGCTCTCCGAGCTGGTCGCCAACGCGGTCGAGCACGCCCGTACGGAGATGGAGGTCTCGATCTCGCGTCGTGGCAGCGCTTTGCACCTGGCCGTCCGGGACCGTGACCCCACGCTGCCGCGGATCATCGACCCCTGCCCGGTGGAGCCGGGGCTGCCGCTGAACGAGCGCGGGCACGGTCTGCGGGTGGTGCACGCCGACTCGGTGGCCTGGGGTGCCATTCCGACCGCGGGCGGCAAGATGGTCTGGGCCACGGTCCGGGACCGCGCGGGTCACCGCCGCCGGTGGTGACCGGCGGGCCGCTCCCGGCCGGGATAATCTGCCTCGCATGAACGCGAGCGTCCGGGCCGCCACCCCCGGCGACGTGGCGACCATCTGCCGGATCTGCACCGACGCCTACCGTGACACCTACGCCGGCTTGTTGCCCGGCGACTACGTCGAACGGGTCATCGCCGAGTTCTACAACCCGGAACGGGTGGCCGGGGAGATCGCCGCGAGCCCGCCCGGCTGGCTCGGCTACCAGGTCGTCGAGGAGGACGGCCGGGTCCTCGGCGCAGCCGGTGGTGGCACGACCGGGCCCGGCGTCGGTGAGCTCTTCGTCATCTATCTGGACCCGGCCGAACGCGGGCGCGGGCTCGGCACCCTGCTGCTGGACCGGATCGTCGAGCAGGTGACCGAGGTCGGCGCCGGGGAGCTGTGGGCCTCCGTGGTCGTGGACAACAACAAGGGCATCCCGTTCTACCGGGCGCGCGGCTTCGAACAGCTGGACAAACGCAAGGCCTACGGCGCCGGACCGGAGGACGACGTGTGGACCTGGCGGATGCGCAAGCTCATCCCCTGAGCTGCTCGCGGGCCGCCATCAAGGAGAAGCCGAGCAGATTGAGCCCCTGCCACTGGGCCGGATCGGCGGTCCGCTCGTCGGTGGCGGCCAGCCCGATGCCCCAGATCCGGTCCGTGGGACTGGCCTCGACCAGGATGCGCTCCCCCGTGCCGATCAGGAAGTCGCGCAGCTCGGGGCGCTGGCCGAACTTCGCCACACCGGCCTGCGTGACGATGGACCAGCGGTGCTGGACCCAGGTCTGCTCGTCGAAGCCGCGGACCCGGCGGCCCAGCATCTTGGCCTGGCGGGGGTGGCTCGCCGCGACGATGAGCCGGGCGGTCTCCTCGTCGCCGAAGAGCAGCGCCTTGCGCCACATCATGTAGTGCTCCGCCGTGCTGAACCGGACACCGTCCACAGTGAACGCCGACGGCCACCACTGGCTCAGGCAGCCGGTGCCGATGCTGCCGTCGCGCTGCGGCCGGTGGCCCCAGAAGAAGACATATTTCAGCGGCCGGCCGGAGCGGGCCAGCTCGATGACGTCGTCGACAGTTTCCGGCACCTCGTTCACGACCGGAAGTATGCCGGTCACCACCGACATTCTCAGCCGGGTTTCACCGGATCGGGCGGGGGCGCCGGGCGCCGGCGACGCGAAAAGATGTCGTACCCGGTCGATAGGTTTGTCGTGCGGATCGGCGCCACGGGGGCGCCGATCCGTCCAGCTACCGGTCGGCTCCGCGCAGCAGGGTCTCGCCTGCTGCGCGGGCCTGATCGCGTAATTCCGGAGGTGACTCCACTGTGAAGTCGGCGCCCAGCATGCCCAGCACCATGACCGGCCAGCCGAGGTCGTCCACGTTCATCTTCAGCCGGCAGCTCGCCGCCGACACCGCCTCGACCGTCCCCCACTGGCCCACGAAGCTCCGCACCTCCGGCGCGGGCCGGCCGATGACGACCGACACGTCGTAGCGGCTCGGCGCCGCTGCCAGCCGGGAGCGCATCCAGGCCACCGGGTCGCCGCCGGGGATCTCGCGGGGGCGGAAGCGGGCGCCGGTCAGCTGGGGCGCGGTCAGCCGGTCGATCCGGAAGCTGCGCCAGTCACCGCGGTCGAGGTCCCACGCGACCAGATACCAGCGGCGGCCGAGCGAGACGAGGCGGTGTGGTTCGACGAAGCGGGAGGATTCCGCGCCCTCGCGGGGGGTGTAGGCGAAGCGCAGCCGCTCCTCGCCGCGGCAGGCGAGCGCGATCGTGGTCAGGCTGGCGGCGTCCAGGGTGGGGCCACCGCCGAAGCCCCCGGGCGCGGTCGCCGCCTGCAGCGCGTCGATGCGCTTGCGCAGCCGGGGCGGGAGCAGCTGGATGACCTTCGCCAGGGCCCGCACCGAGGTCTCCTCGAGGCCGGCCACCGCGCCCGCGGCGGCGGTGTGCAGCCCGACCGCGATCGCGACCGCCTCCTCGTCGTCCAGCAGCAGTGGTGGCACCGCGGCGCCCGCCTGCAGCTGATAGCCCCCGGCGACGCCGCGGGCCGCGTCGACGGGATAGCCGAGCTCGCGCAGCCGGTCGACGTCGCGGCGCAGGGTCCGTGGGCTGACCTCCAGGCGGTCCGCCAGCTCGGTGCCGGGCCAGTACCGGTGGGTCTGCAGCAGGGAGAGCAGACGCAGCATCCGGGCACTCGTGTTCGCCATGCCGTCAGTTTGCCGTCGATTGCGGTCAGAAAGTGGCCGCAACGGCTCCTAGCGTTGCCCCCATGATTGAGACACACGAGCTGACCAGGCATTTCAAGGACGTGCAGGCGGTACGCGGGATCAACCTCACCGTTACTCCGGGCGAGCTGGTCGCGCTGCTCGGCCCGAACGGCGCCGGCAAGTCGACCACCCTGCGCATGCTCACCACGCTGATCCCGCCGACCTCCGGCACCGCCCGGGTCGCCGGTCACGACGTGGTCCGCGCGCAACGCGAGGTGCGCCACCGGATCGGCTACATCGGACAGGGCAACGGCGCCGCGCACAGCCAGCGCGGCCGCGACGAGCTGATCAGCCAGGGTCGCGCGTACGGGATGAAGGTCGCCGACGCCCGGCGGCGCGCCGCCGAGCTGATCGAGTCGCTGGACCTCGGCGAGGTCGCCGACCGGACCGTGTCGACGCTCTCCGGCGGCCAGCGCCGCCGCCTCGACATCGCGATGGGCCTGATCCACGCCCCCGAGCTCCTCTTCCTCGACGAGCCGTCGACCGGGCTGGACCCGCAGAACCGGGCCAACCTGCAGGAGCACATCGTCGAGCTGCGCGAGCGGTACGGCACCACGATCGTGCTGACCACCCACTACCTCGACGAGGCGGACGCGATGGCGGAACGGGTCATCGTGATCGACCACGGCCGGATCATCGCCGACGACACCCCGGCCCGGCTCAAGGACGAGCACGTCGGCGACCGGATCGTGCTCGGCTTCGGGCACGAGACCGACGCGGCGGCGGTCGCGGCCCGGGTCCCGCACAAGTCCCATCGGCACGGCACCGAGGTGACCATCTCCGTCCCCGGGGCACCCCGGCTGGTCACCGGCCTGCTCGACGACCTGCGCGCCTGGGGGCTGCCGCCGGCCGAGGTGGAGGTCAGGCGGGCCACGCTCGACGACGTTTTCCTCCAGTTGACCGGCCGCAGCCTGCGTGAGGGCGGCGCAGCCCGGTCGGCCGGGGACGCCGAGGAAACCGCACCCGCTCTCGTGGAGGCCTGAGTCATGACCAATCTCGTCACCGACACCGGCGTGGTCTTCAGCCGCGAGCTGCGGCCGGTCCTGCGCAACCCGTTCACCGTCGTCTTCGCGTTGGTCCAGCCGCTGATCTTCCTGGGCCTGTTCGCGCCGCTGCTGCCCGACGAGCTGAGCCTGCAGTGGTTCGTGCCCGGCATCGTGGTGATGTCGTGCCTGTTCGGCACCTCGATGACCGGTTCCAACCTGCTCTTCGAGATCCAGACCGGCTCCCACGAGCGGATGCTGGTCACCCCGCTGCGCCGGCCCGCGCTGCTGATCGGCCGCGCGCTCAAGGAGATCGTGCCGGTGGTCGTGCAGGCCGCGGTCATCGTGGCGATCTGCCTGCCGTTCGGTTTCGACCTGCACCTCGGCGGCGCGCTGCTGGGCCTGGTCATCCTGTCCGTCTTCTGCCTGGGGCTCGGGTCGCTGTCGTACACACTGGCGCTGGCGGCGAAGAATCAGGAGTGGTTGTTCTGGACCGTGCAGCAGACGCTGCTCTTCCCGCTGTTGCTGCTCGCGGGCATGCTCCTGCCGGTCGAGGCCGGGCCGGGCTGGCTGCAGGCGCTGTCGAAGTGGAACCCGCTGACCTACGTGGTGGATGCGGAACGGGCCCTGTTCAACGGCGACGTGTGGGCGTCGACCACCGTGACCGGCGCGATCGCGGCGGCCGCGGTGGGCGCGTTCGGCCTGCTGGTCGGCACGCGGGCGATGCGTCGCTCGGCCTGATCCGGGCGGCCGGGCCGGGCTGGGCGGCCCGGCCCGGCCCGGCCCGCGCCGGTGAAGGGATTCGAACCCGGTACGGGCACACGGTGCGGCGCAAGCGGGCGGTCAACCGTTACCGTCATCCCGGACGGCCGGCGATCGATGGGGGAACCGCGGATGTTCGGGTTGCGGCGGCGCGAGACGCGCTCCCTTCCGCGTACGCTCGGCCGGCTCATCGAGAGCCTGGCCCGCCCGGTGCCCGTCGAGCCGGAGCAGCGGCGCAGCAACCCCGACGCCGTCGTTGACTGTGCCGTCTATCACGACGGTGTGCGGCGTCCCGGGCAGCTGCACTACGCGCACGCCGTCCGCCAGGCGCAAAGGCAGAAGGACGCGTTCGTCTGGCTCGGGCTGCACGAGCCGGACGAGCCCACGATGGCCGCGATCGCCCGGGTCTTCGGCCTGCACGAGCTCACCGCCGGGCAGGCCGCCGTGGCCGGGCACCGGCCCGCCGCCGAGGTGATCGGCGAGGTCACCCGGCTCGTGCTGCGCACCGCTCGATACGTCGAGCACGAGGAGCTGACCGAGAGCTCCGAGGTGGTGGACACCGGCGATGTCACCGTGCTGATCGGGGACCGTTTCGTCATCACCGTGCGGCACGGGGCCGCGGGGGCGCTGCGGCCGGTCCGCCAGGAGCTGGAGCAGCGGCCCGCCCTGCTGGCCGAGGGTCCGTGGGCGGTCGCGTACGCGGTCAGCAGCCGCATGGTCGACCTCTACCTGGAGGTCGCCGCGCACGTGGAGCACGACCTCGAGGCGCTGGAGGCGGTCTCCTTCTCCGCCAGTAAACCGCCCGACATCGCGCACATCTATCAGCTCAAGCGGGAGATGGTGGAGTTCAAGCGGGCGGTGCTGCCCTTGCAGGAGCCGTTGCAGCGGCTGCTCGACCGCGACGTCGTGCCGGCGGGGCTGTACCCGTACCTGGTGGATGTGCGGGGGCGGCTGAACCGGGCGGTGGACCGGGTCGCCGGTTTCGACGATCTGCTGAACTCGATCCTGCAGGCCCGGCTGGCGCAGGTGTCGGTCGACCAGAACAATGACATGCGCAAGATCGCGTCGTGGGCCGCGATCGCCGCCGTGCAGACCGCCATCGCCGGCATCTACGGGATGAACTTCGAGTTCATGCCCGAACTGGGCTGGCGATACGGCTACGCGGGCGTGCTGCTGTTGATGGCCGGCGCCGCGGTGGTGCTGCATCGCCGCTTGAAGAAGGTGGGTTGGCTGTGACGATCGCGGAACCGGATGAGCGGTGGGCCGACCTGGGCCGGCAGGCCTGTGTCGTGCTGGCACCGCTGTTCCTGGCGGTCGAGCACGTCGGCAGCACCGCCGTGCCCGGGCTGCCGGCCAAGCCGGTGATCGACCTGATGGCCAGCCTCGAGCATCTCGACGACGTCAACACCGGCGCGCTCGGGACGTTCGGTTACCGCCGGATGCCGACCGACATGCCGCAGCGCCTCTTCTTCCGGCGCGAGGACTACGACAGCACGGCGTACCACCTGCACGTCGTCACGGCGGAGAGCTGGCCGGTGCGCAACGAGCGGTTGCTGCGCGACCACCTGCTCACCCATCCGGCCGACCGGGACCGGTACGCCGCCCTCAAGCGCGAGCTGATGGACAAGTTCGGGCCGGGGGACGCGTACACGCGGGGTAAGACCGCGCTGATACAGGAGCTCACCGACGCGGCCCGGGCCGAGCGGGGCCTACCGTCCGTGCCCGTCTGGGAGGAATAGCCGCCCGGCCGGCTGCCGGCTCGCTCCCCGCATCGGATGTTACGGCTGTGACCAGGCATAACGCCTGGGACTGCCGGTGCAGTGAAGATCCACCGAACGGTCCCGGACCCGTCCCCCGGTCCGCAGGTTCTCCACTCCGGACAGTGTGCGGAGTGTGCACCACTCTGCCGTGGCAGTCGAATACTCCGGGTAACTACCGTTTGGTTTCGATCACTGCACTGGGGGCGGTAGTAGTGGAAAGTACGGTCACCGAGGTCGTGCCGGAGAGCCTGGATCCCGGACCTGAGGGCCCGGGTCGTGGTGGCCTGGTCACCGTTCTGCGCGGGCATCTGGACCTGTTCCTGAACGCCGGTTCGCTGATGGCCACGACGGCGATCACGTCGCTGTTCGGCTTCGCGTACTGGTGGCTGGCCGCGCGTACCGCACCGGCCGAGGCCGTCGGCCAGGCCTCCGCGGCGGTCTCCGCGATGACGCTGATCGGCACGATCGGCATGTTCGGCATGGGCACCATGCTGATCTCCGACCTGCCCGCGCTGCGCGGCCGCAAGTGGGAACTGATCTCCACCTGCCTGCTGGTCGCCGGCAGCGCCGCGACGCTGGGCGGGCTGATCTACGTCGCGCTCGCCCACCTGGCCGTCCCCGGCCTGCAGAACGCGCTCGGCAGCACGGCCGCCACCGTGCTGCTGGTCTTCGGCATCGCGCTCAACGCGATGACCCTGGTCCTGGACGAGGCCCTGGTCGGGCTTCTGCAGGGACCGTTGCAGCTGATGCGCAACGCCTGGTTCTCCGTGGTGAAGCTGGTCCTGCTCGGCGTGCTCGCCGTGCTGCCGCTCGCCCTGACCGGCGGCGAACTGCTGCTCACCTGGATCGCCGGCATGGTGCTGTCGGTGGTGATCCTGGGCCGCACGCTGCGGCGCAAGGGCATGGTCGATTCGGTACGCCCCCGCGTGTCGCTGCTGCGGGGCCGGGGCCGGGCGACGTTCGACCACAACCTGCTGAACCTGGCCACCTACCTCCCCCGCGCGGCCCTGCCCCTGGTCGTCACCGCGGTGCTGTCGGCCGAGGCGAACGCGTCCTTCTACACCGCGTTCATGGTGCTGTCGTTCCTGGCGATGGTGCCGGGCAACGTGGCGCTGACGCTGTTCGCGGTGGCCAGCGGCGACAAGGCCGCGCTGCGCTCCAAGGTGCGGATGGGTCTGCTCATCTGTCTCGGCGGCGGCCTGCCGGTCTCGCTGATCGTGGTGTTCTTCGCCAAGCCGATCATGGGCCTGTTCGGGGCGAGCTACGCCGAGTCGGCCGGCACCGCGCTGATGATCCTGGCGCTGACCTACGTGCCGTTCGTCTTCCACCACTTCTTCCTGGCGATCTCCCGGGTGCAGGGCCGCGTCCGGGGCGCCGGCATCTTCTCGGTCTTCGCCGGCATCGCCGAGCTCGTCGCCGCCTGGTACGGCGGCAGCCGCGGCAGCCTCACCGAGCTCGTCACCTGGGTGGCAGTGGTGATGGCCATCGAAATGGTGCTCGTCGCGCCGACCGTGCTGCGGGTCGTCCTCGCCCGACCGCTCCTGGAGGAGAACATCATGTCGACCACCAGCCTGACTCTGCGCGAGCGCGCCTGGCTGCCGCTGGAGTACATCCGTACCGTCGGCCCGCTGACCGGGGTGACCGCCGAGCGGTTGCGGACCGCCCTGATCGGCCTGCACGCCGCCGACCCGACCCACCGGGCGGTGTCCCGGCTCGACCGCGCCGGCGCCAAGTGGCTGCACATGGACGCGGCCGCGTTCGCGGCCTACGTGCGGGAAGCGGTCACCGACCTCGGTGACGGGCCCGCCGACTTCGACGCGATGACCCGCGAGCTGCAGGCCGAGCCGCGCGGTCACCACCCGGTGCGGATCCTGGCCGGCGGCGGGTACGTGGCCATGAAGGTGGCGCACGCGTACGGCGACGCGGGTCCGGTGAACACGCTGCTCCGCGAGCTGATCAGGGCGGCCGGCGAGGAACGGGCGGCCCGGATCGAGAAGTCCGTCCGGCACCGGTGGGCGCTGCCGAAGGCCTGGTGGAAGCAGTTCGGCACCAAGCCGGGCCGGTGGAAGCACGGGCTGAGCTTCGCCCGGCCGCCGCACCCGCAGGAGTCGCCGACGCGGCCGTGGACGCCGGGACTGACGGTGGAGACCGCCCGCTCGGCGGAGGTGCTCGGCAAGATGCGCACGTGGCGTGACCAGTACGCGCCCGGCGTCACCACCTCGGCGATCACGTTCGCCGCGTTCACGGCGGCGCTGCGGGAGCTGGGCCTGAACCCGGACCTGTCCGGCGGCACGTTCCTGGCCGACGCCCGCCGCTACGTGGACCAGGGCGTCAGCATCGACAGCAACTTCTGCATGGGCCCGTACCTGAGCCCGCCGAGCCTGACCGACCCGCAGGCGATCCACACGACGCTCAAGGCGGAACTGGCCACCGGCCGGATCCTGACCATGATGCTGCTGCGCGAGGGCAAGATCGCGGTGGCCGGGGCACCCGGCCTGCCGGACGCGTATCCGTCGGAGGTGGCGATCGAGCCGCGGCCCCGGCTGACGTTCAGCAACCAGGGCCGGCACGACGTGCTCGCCGATCTGCCGTGGGCGGTCGAGGCCGCGGGCCGGGTCAACCAGAGCGTGCCGACACTCAACGGTCCGGAGGGCATCACGCTCACCACGTCGGAGATGGGCGGGGTGCTGCACCTGGAGGCGACGTTCCACGCCTCGACGTACGACCCGGCCGTGGTGGCCCGGGCGCTGGAGCTGGTCTGCACCGACCCGGCCGCGCTCATCATGGCGACCCGCTGAGGGATGAGGACTTACGCGCGGCCGGCCGCCCCCGCCGGCCGCGCGTAATCAGCTCCGGAAGAGAAGAACGCGCGGGTGGCCGTCCGGCCACCCGCGCGTCACTTCAGTGAGCCGGACGTCAGCGCTGTCCGCCACCGTGGTTGCCGCCACCGTGGGTCGGGCCGCCGGTGTTGTTGCCGCCACCGTTGTTGCCGCCACCGGTGTTGTTGCCGCCACCGTTGTTCGTGCCACCACCGTTGTTCGTGCCACCACCGTTGTTGGAGCCACCACCGGTGTTGTTACCGCCACCGTTGTTGCCTCCACCGGTGTTGTTGCCACCGCCGTTGTTCGTGCCACCACCCGTGCTGGTGCCACCACCCGTGCTGGTGCCACCACCCGTGCTGGTGCCACCACCCGTGCTGGTGCCACCACCCGTGCTGGTGCCGCCACCCGTGCTGGTGCCGCCACCGGTGTTCGTGCCGCCGCCGTTGTTGTTGCCGCCGCCGTTGTTGTTGCCGCCGCCGTTGTTGTTGCCACCGTTGTTGCCGTGGTGGTCGCCGCCGTGGTGGTCGCCGCCACCGTTGTTGCCGCCGTGGTGACCGTTGTTGCCGCCACCGTTGTTGCCGTTACCGTGGCCGCCACCGATCGGGCCGCCGCCGATCGGGCCGCCGTTGCCCGGGCGGTACGCGACCACCGGCATGGCGATCCCGAAGGAGCGGCGCACGGGGCGGTCGAAGCGGCCGCAGTGGTCGTACACGATCGTCGCGCGCAGCAGCGCCACGCCGGAGCGGTCGAAGTCGGCGTTCACGCGGAAGGCCGTGAAGTCGGTGCGGCCCGGACGCAGCCAGTCGCCGCGCGAGAAGGACGTCGAGCGGGCGTTGCGCGGGTAGTCGACGTCGACGCGCCGGCCGCTCACCCAGACCTGGGCGTCACAGATGCGGCGGCCGGTCTGCCAGCGGATGCTGACCCAGGTGTCGGTGTGCGCCCGGACGCGCTGCACGAAGTTGGAGACGGGCTGCGGTCCCCGCGGTGCCGCTTCCGCAGCGGTGGGGGCCACCAGCGACGCCATGCCAACCGAAGCGACGGTGGCGGCCACGAGGGCTCCGATACGCCGAGACTTGTTCATCCCATTCCTCCGAAACTAGTTCGTCGTCGGGCCGAGGGCTGGCCTGACGAAAGAGAGGTTATGGGCGTTTTGCGAGCTGCTACGGGATTTAAGGGCGTTTCGGGACGATTTATAGCTTCTTGACCATTACGTGGAGGCCCACTAGTCCTTTCGCCCGATGATCGAATGCTTCCGGGACGGTGCCGATGATCACGAATCCCAGCGACTGCCAGAGGTGCACGGCAGCGGCGTTGACCTGCACCACCGCGTTGAACTGCATGCTGTGATATCCGCTGCCGCGGGCCCACTCCACGACATGCTCACCCAGCGCCCGTCCGACACCCTGGCCGTGCCGGCTCGGATCGACCATGAAACTCCCGGTGGCGACGTGCGCGCCGCGGCCCGGCCGGTTGGGTCCCATCTTCGCCGAGCCGAGGATCTCGTCACCCTCCACCGCCACCACGGTGCGTCCGGGTGGCTGCTCCATCCACAACGCCCGCGCCTCGTCGGGGCCGAGCCCGAGCGGGTACGCGTACGTCTCGCCGGCCTCCACGATCCGCGACCAGAACGGATAGATCCGGGGCCAGTCCTGCTCAGTCGCCTCTCTGATCCACATGCGTCGACCCTAGGGCGAGTTGAGCTCGCGTACCCAGGTGGCGGGGCGGGGCCCGCTGACAGGATTCCCGGCATGACTGAGGCACGCCGCGAGCCGGCCGTCCTGCTGGGCGCCGGGATTCTGGCTCTCGCGATCTCCGCGATCCGTCCGTACTCCTACGGCACCTGGCTGCTCGAGGTGCTGCCGGCGCTGATCGCCGTCCCGGTGCTGGTGCTGACCTACCGGCGCTTCCCGCTGACCCCGCTCGCCTACCGGCTGATCCTGGCCCAGGCGCTGATCCTGATGATCGGCGGCCACTGGACGTACGCCCAGGTCCCGGCCGGGGAATGGGTGCAGGACCTGCTCTCGCTGGAGCGCAACCCGTACGACCGGCTCGGGCACCTCTTCCAGGGCATCACCCCGGCGATCATCGCCCGCGAGATCCTGCTGCGCCGTACCCCGCTGCGCCCCGGCGGCTGGCTCTTCGCCCTGGTGGTCTGCGTGGTGCTCGGCGTGAGCGCCTGCTGGGAATTCTTCGAGTGGTGGTCGGCCCTGATCGGCGGCAGCGCGGCCGACGACTTCCTCGGCGCGCAGGGCGACGTGTGGGACACCCAGTGGGACATGTTCCTGGCGCTGTGCGGTGCGGTCGTGAGCCAGCTGCTCTTCTCCCGCCGGCACGACCGCCAGCTGGCCCGGCTCAGGACACCACAGGCGTGATCCGGTCGTTGCGCAGGTGCTCGTAGACCACGGAGGTGCGCACGTCCGCCACGTGCGCGTGCTCGGTCAGCCGGTCGATGACGAAGGCATAGAGGCTCTCGTTGTCCGGCACCGCCACGTGGATCAGGAAGTCCTCCGAGCCGGTGGTGACGAAGACGCCGAGCGTGTCCGGCAGGGCGGTCACCCAGTTCCGGAAGGCCTCGATGTTCCGCCGCGACGGGGGCCGGATCCGGACCGCGATGAGCGCCTGCACCGGCCGGCCGATCGCGGCGAGATCCACGGTGAGGCTGGCGCCCCGGATCACGCCACGCTCACGCAGCGCCCGGGTGCGGTCCAGCGCGGTGGTCGGCGATACCCCGACCGCGGCGGCGATGTCGCGGTTGGTACGCCGTGCATCGATCTGCAGTTCCCGCAGCAACGCCGTATCAAGTTCGTCCAGATGCGCCATACTGCCAGCGTAGCCGGATTAAGTACGGATTCCTTGTCATAAGGCCGTGCGGATGCCTACCGTTTCTCCCTATGAACGGCGTTAATCAGGTGGGCTTCGAGCCCGAGGAGATCCGTACCGACGAGCCCACCCGCTCCGCCCGGCTCAAGTGGGTGATCGTCGTCGACGAGGCGTTGCCCGCCGGACGGGCCACCAACGCGGCCATCTGTGTCGCGGCGGCCACGACCGCGGCGGTGACCGGCCTGCTCGGGCCGGACGCCAAGGACGCCGACGGATCCGTGCACCCCGGCCTCCCCTGGGCGGGCTGCTCGGTGCTGGGTGCGCCCGTCGCCCGGCTCACCGAGATCCGCACGCGGGCGGCCGATTCGCTGGGCGTCTTCGTCGCCGACATGCCGGTCCAGGGCCAGGCCACCCGCGTGTACGACGAGTACCTGCGCCAGGTCGGGGAGACCTCCGGCGCCGAGCTGGCGTACCACGCGGTCAGCCTGGTCGGGCCGCGCAACCGGATCGACAAGCTGGTGCACCGGCTGGGCCTGCTCGCTTGATTTGACTGTTCAAATCACCGGTAAAGCCCCGATAAGCGACGATAGGGGTGGTTACCGACAGAGGGAGACGGCATGTCGCTCAGTGCGGCCCATGCGGCGGCGTTCCGCCGGGAGTTGCCCCGGGAGGGCCGGGTCTGGTCGATCCGGGACGCCGCGGGCTACCCGGCTCCGGAGGACGGGGCCGGCCGGCGGGCCATGCCGTTCTGGTCCAAGCCCTCCCGGGCCGAACGCGTGGTCGGTGCCGTGCCGGCGTACCGGGGCTTCGACGTGGTGGAGATCCCGATGGACGACTGGCTGGACAGCTGGCTGCCCGGCCTGCGGCAGGACGGGCTGCTGGTCGGGGTGAACTGGGCCGGCGCCCGCGCCACCGGCTTCGACCTGGCGCCCGACCGGGTCGCCGCGTGGTTCACCGACCTGCCCTGAGGACACTGCGAACCGTACGCCGGCCACCGGCGGGCAGCACGTCAGCGCCCTCGTGGACGACGGTTCCCGGGCACGGCCGGGCAATCGTCGTGTGGGCCGGTGGCCCTGAACCCCGGCACCCCCTATGCTTGCCGAACTGCAAACAAAGGGGTAGCGGTGCGAAGTCTCGAGATCCTCGTTGTCGACGACGACGATGCCGACGCCCTCATGATCTCGGAGGCGCTCGAGGGCTCCGAGCGGCAGACGACGGTCAACCGGGTGGCGGACGGGCGCGAGGCGCTCGACTACCTGCAGCGCACGGCGCCGTACGAGGACGCCCAGCGCCCCGATCTGATCCTGCTGGACCTCAACATGCCCCGCATGGACGGCCGCGAGACGCTCGAGGCGATCAAGACCGACGAGCGGCTGAAGACCATTCCGGTGGTCATCCTGACCACCTCCGGCGCGGCGCCGGACATCGCGTCGAGCTACCAGCACCGGGCGAACGCGTACGTGACCAAGCCGTTCGGGCTGGACGAGTTCGAGGCCACGGTCCGGACGATCGACCGCTTCTACCGCGAAGTGGCGCTGCTCCCGCCGGGCGACTGACCGCCGGTTACCGCGCAGGCCCGCGGGGTACGAGCAGAGCCATGTCGGACAACACCGCCCCCGAGGACCTCGGGGCCCCGCAGTCTTTCCTCGTCCTCGCCGACGGCACGCCGGTCTACGACCGCGCGGGCGACAAGGTGGGTACGGTCGCGCACGTCCTCTCCGACGACCGGGACGAGATCTTCCAGGGCCTGGTCGTGAAGACCGCGCAGGGCCACCGCTACGCCGCCGCGACGCAGATCGACGGCCTCTTCGAACACGGTGTCATCGTGGCGGTCCCCGCGGCCGAGCTGCACGAGCCCACCGAGGAGACGATGGCCAAGGCCGGCGAGGACGACTCGTTCACCGACGGTCTGCGCCGGGCCTGGAACTGGCTCGTCCAGCCGAAGTGACCCCGGCGGCCGCGAGGAGTCCGAGGCGGCTCAGCGCGGCGTTGTCGTGGAAGCGGGTCAGCCCGGCGATGCGGTCCCCGCGTACCGTGAGCGCCAGCAGGCCGGCCGGACGCGCGACCGTCCCGCCGGGCTCCGCCAGATAGCAGGCGTAAGCCGGCTGGGTGTTGACCTCGGCCGGGACGAGCAGCAGCTGCCGCGACCCCCGCCACGCGTCGCTGGCCCGCAGGAACGCGCCGATCGCGGCCGGACCCTGATATTCGTGCGGTGCCGGCGGCATGGTCAGCCAGGCGTCGTCGACCAGCAGCCCGACGACCGTGTCCACGTCACCAGCCGTGAACGCGTCCGCGAAGCGTCGCGCCAGCCGGCCGTCATGCGGCGTGGTCCGCGGGTCGCCGGCCGCGGACCGGGCCCGCTGGAGCACACCCTTGACCACCGTGGGAGTCGTCGCGAGCATCCCGGCGACCTCGGCGCCCGAATACCCGAGGACGTCCCGCAGGATCAGGACGGCGGCCTGCCGAGGTGGGAGCCGTTGCAGCGCGGCGATGAACGCCAGCTCCACCGCCTCCTTCATGCCGTAGCGCGCCTCCGGGCCGGGGGCAGCATCGGGAAGCTGCTCCAGCAGGGTGTCAGGGCACGGCTGCAACCAGGTCACCGCGTCGCGCCGGGTCGGCTCGGGCGGCTCGAACGGTGGTTTCGGCGCCGCCGGGACACGCCGAGCGGCCGAGCGCCGGACGTTGAGACAGCGGTTGGTCGCGATCGAGTACAGCCAGGTGCGCAGCGAGGAGCGGCCCTCGAAGCCGGCCAGCCCCTTCCAGGCCGCGACCAGCGTCTCCTGCAGGGCGTCCTCGGCATCGCTCAGCGACCCGAGCAGCCGGTAACAGTGCACCAGCAGCTCACCACGGTACGGCTCGACCAGCTCACCGAAGTCCGTACCGTCCACGACCGCAGCATCTCATCCCCGGACCGTTCCGATCGTCCCCGCGCCGGTGTCTCACCAAGGGACCGAACACCGAACCGAAGGGGAACTCCGATGCCGGAAGAAGAGAGTGCCGCCCTGCGCGTGGCGCTGGCGTACCACCGGGCCTGGACGAGCAAGGACGTCGAGCTGGCCCTGACCGACGTCGCGGACGATCTCGTCTGCGACGCCCCGGCCGGCCGGATCGAAGGCCGCGACGCCTACCGCGCCTTCCTCGCGCCGTTCGCGGGGTCGCTGATCAGCACCACGCTGATCGCCGCCTTCGGCGACGAGGACAAAGCCCTGCTCATGTACGACACCAGGTCCGCGCTCGTGGCCAGCGGTCCCGGCGCCGAATGCCTGACCGTGCGGGACGGCCGGATCATCCGCAGCCGCTTCATCTTCGACCGCCTCCCCTTCGCCGCCGCGAGGCAGGCCATGGCCTAACGTCAGCGGCAGGAGGTACCGGTGGACGAGAACGAGTTGCGCACGGCCGAACGCCGCCTGCAGGCGGCCCAGCTGGCGTCGGACGTACCGGCGCTGGACGAACTGCTCGACGACCGGCTGGTCTTCACCGGGCCCGACGGCGCGCTCTACGGCAAGCAGGACGACCTGCGCGTGCACCGCACCGGCACGCAGGTGATCGACGCCCTGCACGAGGAGGAGCTGACCGTGCTGGTCGCCGGGCGGACCGGGATCACCTGGTTCCTCGGCGACCTGCGGGGCAGCATCAACGGCACGCCGTTCGAGGCCCGGATGCGCTACACCCGCACGTGGGTGCACGACGACGAGCACGGCTGGCGGATCATCGCGGCCCACGCGAGCGTCGTCTGAGCCGCTCTCACCCGCCGTCGAGCACGACCTTCAGAAAGCCGGCCAGGTCGGCGCGCCGGCGCATGGGGTTGCGGTACAGCGCCGGGCCGCCGACCCGGATCCGCCGGGCCTCCCGGATCACCCGGTGCCAGCGTTCGTCGTAGGTCCGCAGGGCGAAATCGGCGGCCTCCGTCTTGGCGGTGACCCGCCCGGCGGCCAGCGTGTGCCGCAGCCGGGCTGCACCGAGAACGCCCCAGCACGTGGCCCGGGCGCTGAAGCCGGCCGGGCCGCGCGCGGTGCCGTCGCGCCAGCGGGTCCAGTAGCCGGCGAGGTTCTGCCGGGTGCTCTCGGCCAGCGCCGGCCAGTCGGTGTGGATGCCGAGCCCGGCCACGCCGGGACCCCGGACGGTGACCCCGCCCTGGGCGAGCACGTGCCAGGTCACGAGATGCCGCTCGAAGCGTGACTCCGGCTCGACCTGCCAATCGTGCACCGCGGGTCCGGGCAGGCAGGTGGCGGGATCACGCCGGAGATCCTCGGCGGTCACGTACAGACCGTCGAAGTGCGGCTTGCGGTGGGCTCGCCGCAGGTCGGCATGCACGGCTCGCAGGGCCGCCACGTCCGGCGTACCGGAGACGACCGCGACGAAGTCGATGTCGCTGACGCCGGGCTGATAGTCCCCGAGCGCGACCGATCCCTGCAGGTAGAGCCCGCGGACCAGGCCGGGGGCATGCCGGTCGGCCAGCTCCAGGTAGGTCGCGCAGGTCTGCTCGACGTCCACCCGCGTCACGGTATCCGGCGGCCTTTGTGGCGGTCAGCCGGCCGTTTCCAGGCCTGAGTCGCCGCAGATCTTGACCAGTTCCGCGGCCGCTGCGCTGACCGCTGCCACCGCGTCCGGTTCGGCGTCGGTGTCATGGGCGGCCACCGCATTCGTGTACGCCGCCGACAGGGCCTGGGCCGCGTCGGCCACCGGGGCGTCCGCCGTTGCTGAGGCGGCGGTGATGTCGGCTACCACGCCTGGGTTCATCAGCGAGGCGTCGCTGACCGCGCGGACGGCCTTGCCGCAGGCGATCGCGCCGGGCGGCTCGTCGACCGGGGTAGCCGAGGGTGCCGGAGCGCTACTTGCTCCCGCCGGGGGCGGCGAGGCCGGCTCCGGCGCCGGGCTGGAACAGGCGGCGATCATGCTGCCGCCGACCAGGCTGCCGGCGATCAGGACGGAGCGGGCGAAAGCAGGCAGTGATCGTGGCATCGGCTCAGGGTAAGGCCGCTGGGGGCGTACCCCCGGGAAACGGCGCGCGGGCCGGTCGGAAACCGACCGGCCCGCGTCACGCGGTTTTGTCAGGCGCGCTCAGATGGCGCTGCCCTTCTTGTACTCGTCCCAGCTCATGTTCCAGTCCGTCCAGCCGTTGCCGTTCTTCAGCTTCTCCTCGGTGCCGCTGACCGTGATCGGGTCGCCGAGCATCGTGCGGGAGAACAGCCACTTGCCCATGGCCATCGAGACGTTGACGCAGCCGTGCGAGACGTTGCGCTTGCCCTGCACGCCCTCGGACCACGGCGCGGCGTGGATGAACTGGCCGCTCCAGGTGATCCGCTGGGCGTAGTCGATCTTCGTCTTGTAGCCCTCGCCCTCGGGCAGCTCGTCGGTCGTGTCGAAGACGGTGTGTTCCTTCTTCTCGATCACGACCATCGTGCCGCTGGAGGAGGGGGTGCTCTTCTTGCCCAGGCTGACCGGGATGGTCTTGACGACCTTGCCGTCCTGCTTGACGGTCATCTTCTTGGACTTGTTGTCGACCGTCATCACGAACGAGCGGCCGACCTTGAGGTCCACGGTCAGGTCGGAGCGGCCGTACCAGCCGTCACCCATCGGCACCCCGGCGAGCTGCACCTTGTAGAAGATCTTGGTGTAGGCCTTCCAGTACGTCTTCGGGCGGTAGTGCACCTCGGTGGGGCTGGTCCAGTGCCAGATGCCCTCCTGGGCCGGCGTCGCCGTCACCGTCATGCGGCGCTGGACGTCGTCGCGGTACTTCTCCGGGACGGAGCGGCCGAAGCGGACGATCATCGGCATGCCGACGCCGACGACGTTGCCGTCACCGAGGAAACTCGTCACCCGGACCAGCTTCGACGGCTTCTTCATCACCGTGAACGAGCTGGTGGTGGAGCCGCCCTTGTCGCCCGAAGGGGTGCCGTTGACGGTCACCGTGTAGGTCTTGCCCCAGCCGAGCGCCTTGGCCGGCGTGAAGACCTTCTTGTCCTTGTCGAGGGTGCCCTTGACCTCGGCACCGTCGGCGTCCTTGACCTCGACGGACGTGTTCTCGGCGTCCTCGGTGTCGTATTTGATGTCGGCGATCGCCTCGACGTCCTTGGCATCCGCCGCGGGCGAGGTCACTGCCACCGTGCTGAGCGTGGGCTGCGGCGAGGGGGCACCCGAGGCCGCGGAGCCGTCGCCCGGCGCGCCGCCCTGCCAGGAGGGGGTGTCGGCCTTGTCACCGCTGCAACCGGCGGTGACCAGCACAGTCGCGGTCGCCAGAGCCGCCACGGCGACCTGCCACGGCCGTCGCCCGGCCCGGCTGGTCATCCGGAGCGCTCGCGCACCCGTCGACCGTTCTCCACGAAGTCCCATGATCCCTCTCACCGCGCTGTCGTCCCGGCGCCCATCTTCCCCCATGAATGCCGGGCCACCAATCCCGGTTTCGTGCCGCGGCGCCCGGAGGGTGGCGCCGCGACGCGGGTTCAAGCGACCGGACCCACTTTACGCTTCAAGTTTCAGGCGCCTGCCTGGGCGGCCAGTTCGGCCGGCACCGGCAGCGCGCTGCCCTTGATGAATTCCTTCCAGCTCATGTCCCACGCCGTCCAGCCGTTACCGGCGTCGAGCTTGTCCTCAGTACCCCGAACGGTGATCGGATCACCGATCAGCGTCTTGTCGAAAAGCCAGCGGGCGTTCGACGGGGACACGTTGACACAGCCGTGCGACACGTTCCGGCGGCCCTGCGAGCCGACCGACCACGGCGCGGAGTGGATGTACTGGCCGCTCCAGGTGATGCGCTGGGCGTACTCGATCTCGGTGCGGTAGCCCTCGTTCGGGCCCAGCTCGGCCGTGGTGTCGAAGACGGTGGCCGCCTTCTTCTCCATGACGACCATCGTGCCGCTCGACGAAGGAGTGCTCTTCTTGCCGAGACTGACCGGCATCGTACGGACGGTCTTGCCGTCCTGCTCCACGATCATCTTCTTGGTCTTGTTGTCGACCTTCATGACGAAGCTGCGGCCGATCTTGGCGGTCGCGCCGCGGTCCTGGTCGCCGTACCGGCCGCCACCGGTCGGCAGACCACCGACGGCGATCCGCACCTTGAGCTCGGTGCCGGTCTTCCAGTAGTTCGGGGCGCGGTAGTAGGCCTGAGTGCCGCTCGCGGTCCACGACCAGGTGCCGGGCTGCTCCGGGGTGGTCTTGACGAACATCCGCTTCTGGACGGCGGCCCGGTCCTTCTTCTTGACGCCCGGGTTGAACTCGACCACGACCGGCATGGCCACGCCGTACGTGCGGTCGTCGAAGAGGTAGAGGCCGGTGCCGGTCTTCTTGCCGGGCTTGCCCATCGTGGTGAAAGAGGTGCTGGCGGTCTTGGTGCCACCGGCGGAGTCGACGGCGGTGACCGTGGCGTCGTACTTCTTGTTGGTCTTGAGGGGCTTGCTCGGCACCCAGGCCGAGCCGTCGTCACGCAGCGACCCGGCCACTGTCTTGCCGGAAGCGTCCTTGAGGGCGACGGTCGTCACCTTGCCGCCGGAGACCTTGAAACCGATCTCGGTGGCGACCGGGACACCCTTCTTGCCCGTGGCAGGAGTCACAGTGAGCGAGACGGCGGTGGAGCCGCCGGGCTGGCCGGACTCGGCGACACCGGACTCGGGCACCCCACCGGAGGCGGCGGCAGAGGGCGAGGAGCCGACCCAGGCAGCCGGGGTGGGCTTGTCCTCATCACCACTGCAAGCAGCCAGCGCCAGCGGCGTGACCACCACAACCGCCACAACCGCCACGAGCGAGCGCCGCATGCTGACCATCCTTGATCCTCGATCCCACGTTCCGCGGGCACATCCTGCCCTACCCGCGCAACGCGAGGGGTCATCCCGACGGTGAGACTCGCCAAGACGATCATGCGGGGGTGCCGATTTCAGGCTCCCGGGAAGCCCGTGTTAATGTTTCTGCGTTGTCAGCGAGCGCCGCTAGCTCAACTGGCAGAGCAGCGGACTCTTAATCCGCGGGTTGTAGGTTCAAGTCCTACGCGGCGCACCATGCTTCACCAGGCCGTATAGCTTTCGAGCTATGCGGCCTTGATCTTTGTGGGACGTCGGTGGGACGTGTGTGGGCGCCTCCGTTTCGGAGTCTTCTGACGGTTGGAGGGCCTGCTCAGCGAGCGTTCCGTGGAGGCGATCTGAGCCGGTGCAGCGGATTTCGCCGGATGGTCCCTGCGGCGGTGCCGACGGCCGGGGTTACGGGCCGCTGCGGCGAGCACCAGCCGGGCGGTGGCCTCGGCCGCATACGCGAGCAGGTCGGTCAGGACGCTGGTGTAGGTGTCGGCGGTCAGCACGATGCTGCTGTGCCCGAGCTGGGCCTGCACGGTTTTGAGGTCGATGCCGGCGCAGTGGGCGAGGCTGGCGGCGCCGTGGCGCAGGTCGTGCAGTCGGATCGGCGGCAGCCCGGACTCCAGCACGAGGTGGTGGAAGCGGCGGGTCAGATAGTCCGGGTGCAGCGGAGCGCCGTCCTCGGTGACGAACACGTAGCCGGAGTCCTGCCACGCCTGCCCGGCTGCGCGTTGCTCAGCCCGTTGCCGACGGCGGTGTTCACGCAGCAGCCGCACGGTGTGCCGGTCGAGGGCGACCAGCCGGCGGCTCGCGGTCTTCGGCGGACCGACCGTGACTAGGTGGCCGTTCGCGATGCGCTGCTGCTCGATCAGGGCTACCCCGGCGTCCAAGTCGACATCGGCCCAGCGCAGCCCGGCGGCTTCACCACGGCGCAAGCCACGCAGAGATCAGCCACCACATCACCGCCAGCCGGTCCTTCGCCACGAAGGACAAAAACGTCGCGGTCAGCTCAACGGTCCACACCGCGACCGCCGGCCGGACCATAGCGTGCGGGCGCCGCGGTGAAGGCACCTCGACTTAACGGGCCGGGTTGTCCCGCAGCAGGCCTTCACGAATGGCGGCGTTCAATGCCGAGCGCAGGGTGGCCCGGATGCGGTGCAGCGTCGACGGGGTCGGCGTGCGCCCGTACCTGTCCGTGGTCACGGCGATGGTCGTGATCATGTCGGTGAGGTGCCGGCCGGTCAGCTCGCTCAGCCGCAGCCGGCCCAGATGCGGGATCAGATGCCGCTCGATGTGCACCTCATACGAGCGCAGCGTGGTCGGCCGGATCTGCGTACGCGTCGTCAGCCATAGCGCAGCCAGCGCTGCACCGTCCAGCCTTCGGCGGTGGCCGTGTCACCGTCGCCCAGTAGCGCATCTCGGACGGCGATCGCCTCGCGCCGGGTCGGGTAGCCGCCCCGACGCAGCCGCTCCCGCCGACCGGGCAGCACCGGAACGGCACAGTCGAAGTACCAGCTCCCATGACCCCGCTGGGCTAGCTGCGGACAGGCCGAGCTCAGCGACCGGCCGGTTTCTGAGGATCGACATCCGCACCGTTTGAACACTCCGCCGCTCATCGCCACGCCTCCCTCGATCGGATAGCTCCACGATGAGCTTGAGCGGCACATCAAGAGCTATCAGGTCACTCCGACGTGGAGCTCGGACGGGGCAGACGCGGTCTTTGCCCGTGAAGCCGCTGCCCGTATGGGGGAACGCGGCCGTGGCGACTGATTGGCTAAGTGAGTGTTTGAGAGAGCTTCTATTCGGGCGCGTTCTGTAGGCGTCGGGTCTGGCGCTTGGCCGGCCCACCGCGGGCGAGACGGCGGATCATGGTGTTGATCGCGGCCCAGCGGATGAACGCTTCCGAGACGGCGGGATCGCGTTCGTAGTCACGCGCCAGCCGCCGATGCCCAGTGAGCCAGGCCAGGCTGCGTTCGACGACCCAGCGTTTCGGGTGTACCGCGAAACCGCGCTGCTCGGCAGGCTTACGGACGATCTCCACGCGCATGCGGAGCCGACTGGCGGCCCAGTCGACAAGCCGGCCGGCAAACCCCTGATCGGCGAAGACGAACCGGATCGGCGTCGTCAGGTAGGTGCTGAGCAGGGTCGTCTTCGCGCCGTCGCGGTCCTGCCACGACCCGGCCACCACGCAGACCACGACCAGCAGGCCGAGGGTGTCGGTGACGATGAACCGCTTACGGCCGTTGATTTTCTTGCCCGCGTCGTAGCCGCGGGATTCCCGCCCGACCGTGTCGGCACCCTTGACCGACTGCGAATCGATGATCCCGGCAGACGGCTCGGGTTCACGGCCTTCAGCGATGCGGACCTGCTCGCGCAGCTCTTCCAGGACCCGTTCGGTGACCTGGCGTTGTTCCCACTGCTGGAACTGCCAGTACACCGTCTGCCACGACGGGAAATCGACCGGCAACTGGCGCCACGAGCAACCGCTGCGGACCACGTACAAGATTGCGTCAACGATCGCTCGGCGGGGATGTTTCGGGATCCGTCCCGGCGACTTGATCAGAGGGAGCATCGGC
Organism: Actinoplanes sp. NPDC004185; assembly: GCF_053603475.1. Taxonomy (NCBI): domain Bacteria; kingdom Bacillati; phylum Actinomycetota; class Actinomycetes; order Micromonosporales; family Micromonosporaceae; genus Actinoplanes; species Actinoplanes sp. NPDC004185. The sequence continues at coordinate 99,533 of NZ_JBSGFR010000030.1, forward strand.
TCCACGATCTCCCACTGAACCGCCCCGGGTTTGATATCGGCCCGGCCTCTTGTGGAGGATCGAGTCATGTCACGCCCTTCCCCGTACCCCGCTGAGTTGCGTCAGCGGGCGGTGCGGATGGTCGCTGAGGTGCGGCCGAACTACGAGTCCGACTGGGCTGCGATCACCGCGGTAGCTCAGAAACTGGGCATCGGCACTGCCGAGACGCTGCGTAAATGGGTCCGTCAGGACTAGGTTGATGGCGGTCAGCGGGCCGGGTTCAGCACCGACGAGTCCGCCGAGTTGAAACGGCTGCGGCGGGAGAATGCCGAGCTGCGACGGGCGAACGAGATCCTCAAGAGCGCGTCGGCTTTCTTCGCGGCCGAGCTCGACCGGCCACAACATCGCTCGTGACCTACATCGACGAGCACAAACACCTATTCGGCGTCGAGCCGATCTGCCAGGCTCTGACCTCGTTCGGGTGGCCGATCGCGTCCAGCACCTACCGCGCCGCCTGTCGGCGATTGCCCTCGTCCAGGGCCCGCCGAGATGCCTGGTTGTCCGGGCAGATCCGCCGCGTCCACGCAGAGAACTACAGCGTCTACGGGGCTCGAAAGGTGTGGCTGGCCTTGAACCGCGAGGGCGTCGAGGTGGCCCGGTGCACCGTCGAACGGCTCATGCGCCAGCTTGACCTTCGCGGTGTCGTGCGGGGCAAGACCCGCCGCACCACGATCGCGGACCAGCACGCTTCGCGGCCGGCGGACCTGGTGCAGCGCCGGTTCAGCGCGGACCGGCCAAACCGGTTGTGGGTAGCGGACTTCACCTACGTGCCAACCTGGTCCGGCATGGTCTACGTCGCGTTCGTCATCGACGTCTACTCCCGGCGCATTCTCGGCTGGCGTGCGGCGACAAGCATGAAGACCGCCTTGGTCCTGGACGCTCTCGAGATGGCGATCTGGGCCCGCGGTCGGCACGGCGCCACTGACCTGTCCGGCCTGATCCATCACCACGATGCGGGCAGTCAATACACCTCGATTGCCTTCACCGAACGCCTCGCCGCGGCCGGCGTCGACGCGTCGGTCGGCACGGTCGCGGATGCCTACGACAATGCTCTGGCCGAGTCCACAATTGGGCTGTTCAAAACCGAACTGATCAAACCGCGCGGGCCGTGGCGGACCTGTGACCAGGTCGAGATCGCCACCCTGGAGTACGTCGACTGGTACAACCATCGCCGCTTGCGCAGCGGCGCTGCGGACCTGCCACCAGCCGACTTCGAAAGCCTGCACCAGCCCACCGAACCCCGCCTCACCGAGGCGACATCCCAACCCAAATAGCCGCTACCAAACCCGGGGCGGTTCGCACCTGCGCATCAGTCAGGTCCGAGGGATACCGTCGCTCACGCTCCACCACGCCAGCTTCACGCCGTAACGGCCACCGGCGGAGACACGCCGTGCGACACCACTCTCAAACACTCACTAAGAAAAAGCTATACAGGATCAAGAAGCGGCTCGGCCAAAGCCGGGCCGCGCGTACGCGCTCAAGGCCTACGGCTCCGCGCGCACGCCCGTCATTTCCGAAACGCAACACAAGCCTTCAGCGACGCGAACAGCATCGATCGAAGGCTGCAAGTTTACTTGATCAAGTGACATCAACCTTGACAGCAGGTCGGCGGACTCGGCGAGCCGGGCCAGCCAGCCCGCCTCCGCGTGCTCGGGGGTGGCTGACATCATCCGGGGTGGTTCTATCTCACTGCTGGGACAGAGACTGGACCCGGGCAGCGCGGCGGAGTGTTCTTGGCGGAATGAGCCGCCGCTCTGCCCGGGTATCCGCGCAGGTTCAGGCATCGGCCGTCACCTCGCACGCGGTCAACAGCTCGATCGGGTCACGGACCAGATCCGCCGTCTCGCCAGCGATCCGATCGGCGACAGCGTCCAGCACGTACGGGGTGCGGACCAGGGTGAACCCCGCCCGGCCCTCGGCGACCATCGACGCCACCCCGAACCCACCCCGACGTAGGCCGGGTCTTGCAACCGGCGGGGATGCTCATCCGGGTAGCCGCCGATGTCCGAGCCGAGCACCGCCGTAGCCGCTTCCGAGGTGCGCTGCGCGAACGACACCGCCACCTGGCAGTTGTCCCGGATCTTCGTAGGGATCGCGTCACCAGTCGCCTTCTGTGTGGCCAGGACAACCTGAATACCGACGTTGCGGCCTTACGGATCAACTCCTCCACCAGCCGATCCGTCTTCCGGGCGAGCGCGTCGAGGCGCTTGGAGTCGGCGTCGGTGCCCTTGGTCTCGTTCAGGAACGTGTGCGCCTCATCGACCACCACCACGACCAGCGGCCACGTCTCGGACGGGCCGACGTGCCACAGGTTCTTCACCCCGAGCACCGCCCGGATCGAACGCTGCCGAGCGGTCATCAGGTCCCGCACCCGCGCAAGGTGATCCCGCACGAGCTGCGGGTCGTCCTTGGCCGCCAGCCAGGCGCGGGTGAACAGGTCGTCGTAGTCCGGGCCGCCCTTGCCGTCGATGAGCACGAACTGCACCGCCGACGACGGGGCGAGCTGGCAGAAACGGGCGTTGCGGAAGCTGGACTTGCCGTAACCGGCCAGGCCCGCAACCACCACCCCGGACACCCCGGAGCTGCGGATGGTGACCGGCTGCCCGTCGGCGTCGATCCCCGCTGCCCAAACCGCCGGGTCGCCGCCGGATAGGCCCGTCCACGTGGACAGTTCGGTGAGCGGGTCGGACAGCAACGCGCGAAGCGGTACCCGACCGGGCCGGGTCTGCTCGACCCGGACCAGCGGCACCCGCCACATCGGCCAAATACCGGCGGCGTCGGTGAACTCCTTGACTCCCAGCCGACCGACGGTGGACGCGTCGACACGCACGCCCCACCGCTCGGCGTGGACAGTGATCGCCGGACGCAGCTCCCGGGTGATCACCGTCGTGTACGGGGTCGCCGACCAGATCGGTGGCCGGCGCCGCTCGACCTGCACCGAACCCACCCGGCGGGCGGTACGCCGCCACGTGTACTTGATCCGCCACGCCGCCCGCAGCACCGGGCGAACCGGCTCGTCCGCCACCAGATATCGGACGGCGTGCGCGCCGAGCCACACCAGTGCCACCAGAGCGGCGGCTGCCCGGCAACTGGTTCCACAGATCGACGCCGCACCGCTACGCGGCACGCCAGCGGGAGGATGCCGATGCCGACAAGCGCGCAACAGAACTCATCGAGATACCTCGATACCGCGCGATCGGTGACGGCAACCGTGACGGCAACCCACAAAGATAGCCACAGGCCACGGCGATCAACCGCTACGAGGCGTGATCGCCGATGGCCCGGCTACGGCGGGTTACTATTCCGCGGGCTCGGCATCAACTCTCGAAATTGCCCCTTCGCCAGAGCCTCTACCGCCATTGAGATCTCATTCTTAGTTACAGACGCAACGACGAGCATATTAGACACCGCAAAATAGGCGAGATCCGAGTTTAGTTCGTCATCGAGTTCCTGAACCAAGCGGGATCGGTCGTAGACCGTTAGGTCGAACGTCCGACCGTCCGCGATGACTGCCACTCCCACCAAGTATCCTTTCGCCTCAGTCTCGGCCTCATAGCCATCGAGGTACTCGGGAAATCTGATCTCGTACGACTTTGCCACGTCACCCGCCCCCACCGCACATGCATTGGATCTTCGATAGCTCTTCGGTATATCTTCCAGGGGTTAGATTCGCCCCCGGCGCGGGCACGATTTCGTAATGATTCAAGTCCCTTCCCCGCTGGATTATGCGCAGCGTGCTGGGCACCGAATTCATGTCGAGGCCATGCGGCTCGAAACCCTTACTCGAAATGCTTCCAGCGTTATCGAACAGCGATACACCGTGTGTTTCCTTCACGAATCCAGTCGCCGGGTCGACCTTGTAATCGTTCGGCCGGGGCACAAAGCTCGGCGCTTCGTCTCTGGCGCCACGGTAGTACGACGACGGCCCGCACGGAGTGTTATGAACCAGCACTGGGGTTTTGCCGGCGAGCACATAGTACGTGTGGAGGTCCTGGACGGTGAGATTGTAGGCGAGGGCCGTCCGGTGACTTCCGGGGATCATGCCACCGACGCGAGCCCAGCGTCCGTCCGGCGTCTGCAGAAGGTCGCCGTCATCCAGTTCGTCCGCGCGTTCCCAGCTCTGGTCCGTGGCGTTCCAGTACGGGTGGTCCTCCGTGGTGACCAGCCGTTTGCCGCCGACCGACAGTTCGTACAGATCGTCGAAGTGCACCCAGACGTGATCGACAAGCCGACCGCCCTCGTTGCCGGTTTCCGGGTCCGTCGCAAGGACCAGGTCGCCCTTTTCCAGGTCTTTGAACTTCTTGCTGGTCCCGTCGGCGAGCAGTACCCGGGTGTCACCGCTGAAGCTGCAGGGTCCACCCGCCCGGCCGGCCGCGGAGGTCTTCCCGGCCAGGCCCATGCCGACACCGCCGACCAGACTGCCCGAACCGTAGAACGCCGCAGCGTCATCGGCCACGCCATAGGCACAAGTAATAGGCGCGACCGCACACGCCGCAAGGATTTCCGGGCCCGCCGCAATCGCGAGCAGCGCCATGCCGCCTTCCAGCGTGCGCGCCACACTGATTCCGGTGGGCTCCTCCAGGCCGCTGCACATCTCGCCGAAGTCGGTACACAGGTCTTGCTGGACCAGGTGGTTGGCCAGGGCGTCCGCGTACGACGTGTTATACCGGAACTCCGCGTAGTCCTGCAGGGTCCACCGTTCGCCCTTGCCCTTGTCCGGGACGCTGCGGCCGTCCGGTGTGTGGCCGCTGTAGTGCTTGCGCTTGGAGTTGGGCGCCGTCGACGTCTTGCCGGTCTTGCGACCCCACTCAACGTTCTTGGTGCTGCCGCAACCATGCTTACAGCCCGTCTTCGGGTTGTACCCGAAGCAGTCGAACTTACTGCAGTCGTCGGCGATCAGACCTGTCGGATCGCTCAGGGTGACGGGGGAATTGCTGGCATAGCTGTAACCGGTCCACTGCTGAGGATCAGCGAGGTCCATGATCGGATCGACGGAGATGAACCGGCCGAGCTGCGGGTCGTACTCCCGTGCGCCCAGGTGGGTAAGGCCGGTGTTGTCGGTGGTGCCGCCGACGAACCCCTTCGTGTTCGGCCAGACGGTGGCGGCGCCTCGTGGCACCCCGAAGGGTGTTTGGCGGCGGATGGTGGCCTGCTGGCTGACCGGGTCGAGGGAGGTTTGCGCCGTTCCTTGCCGGTCAGCGGTCAACCAGGTGAGCCCACTGTTGTTCCTGGAGGCCACGGTCTGCCCGGCGAAAGCGTAGTAGCGGGTGCCCGTACGGGCGGCAGTGGAGGCCGTGAAGCGGATCTCCTGGCCCGGCAGGTAGAGGGTCTTTCCGGCCGGGTCGGAGCTGATCAGCCGGTTGCCGTCCGCGTCGTACAGGTATGACGTTGTAGCCGTGCCCTCCGTGACGGTCTCCACACGCCCCTCGGAGTCCCACGTCAAGGTCTGCGTGGTGCCGCCGGCCGTGGGGCGGGTCTTCAGGTTGCCGGCGAGGTCATGGCCGTACGCGACGGTGCTAGCCGGTGCGGTGCCGACGGTCGTGGTGGTGTCGGCCAGTGCGTGGGGCTGCGGCGTGCCCGGAGCCGGATACCGGTACGTGGTGGTTCGGGAGGTGCCCGTACTGCGGTCGACTTCCTCCGTGCGGTTGCCGACACTGTCGTACTTCCAGGAAAGCCAGTACTTGGCGGGGCCGCCCAGGGTTGACGTGCTGGCCGCGGCGGTGCAGTCGCCGCTGGCCGGGGTCCACGCCTGACCCAATCGCCGTAGGCCGTCGTAGCCGAAGCACTGGTAGTCCGGCGAACCGGCGGCAGCCGCGTCATTGACCCGGGTGATGTTGCCGGCGTTGTCGTAGGTGTACTGCATGTCGGTGACTGTGTATGGGCTGAGCGCCTCGCGATCAGTCCGGACGCCGGTGAGGCGCCTCGTCTCCAGCTCGTGGGTGTACGACGCGAACGTGTGCTTACCGGTCTTGCTGTACAAACCGGTGTACAAGTCGAGCTTGTCGACCTGGCCCAGAGCGTTGTAGTCGGTGTCGGCAACGTAGCTGAACTCGGACGCACCGAGGATGGTGGTCATTCGGTTCGGGAGAGCGAGGGTCTCGTCGTACACGTAACTGACGGTCTCGGCTTCCAGCCCGCCCTTGGCCGGATAGCTCGCCGAAGCGGGACTCCCGTCGACCTTGTACGTGCTGTCGAAGTGGTACGTGTCGTTGAGCCCGGTCTCGGAGGTGGGGATGACGACGTCCATGCCGGTCGGCTTGTAATGGTTGTCGTACCCAGTGATCTTGGTGATGTAGGCGGTAGTGCCCTTGTACCGGATCGACTGGGTGAGCTGGCCCTTCGCGATGCTGTCGTAGATCCACCGCGCTCGCGGCCTGGCCGAGATCACATCGTCGAAGACCGCCGTCTTCCGGCCCAGCGCGTCGTACTGGAAGGCCAGCGTTTCGCCGCGGCCATCGGTCGACGTGGCGGGACGGTCAGCTGTGTCGAAGGTCGTCGACGAGGTGCCGCGGTCGGGATCGGTCACCGAGTCTTGGCGGCCGCGCAGGTCGTAGCCGTACGTCCACTTGTTCCCAGCCGGGTCGGTGACCCGTTCGAGCTGGCCCTTGCGGTTGTAGAAGAACGTGCTGGTGTCGCTGTCGCCGGTGGGAACGGAGCCGTGGAACTGCCGGAGCGTGCGGACCCGGCCCTGGATGTCATCGACGGTGGACGTCGCCGTGCCACCCGCCGGCGGGGTGACATCCACCCGGTCGCCGCCGTAGGACGTTCGAGTACGCCAGCGCTCGACGTTGTACGGCTGGAAGATGGTCGACGACGTCCGGCCGGCACCGTCATACAGGATCCGGGTCTGGCTGGGCACGAACGTGCGGTCGGTCGCGGTGACCAGCGTCGTGCCGGGCGCGCTGGCGTTGTAGTACGCATCGTACGTTTTTGCCTGACGGCCGACTGTGTCGTAGAACTTGTCGGTCAGCAGCCGGCCGCCGGACGGCGAGGGCGACTGGGTCTGCCGCAGGCGCAGCAGCCCGTCGTACATGGCGTAGCTGGTGGAGTACTCGCCCTTCGCGTTCAGGGCACTGGTGGTCACGACGCTCACCGCGTCGTCGCGCACCAGGTAGGTGTAGGTCATGTTCGGCGTCTGCGACGACGCATCGCGGCCGGGCAGCCACACCTTCAGCAACCGGCCCATACCGTCGTAGGCCGTGGTCGTGGACTTGTCGTTGGCGTCCACCGTTGTCAGCGCTACGCCCCAGGCCGGTTCAGCTGTGACCTTCGTGACGTGCCCGAGCGGGTTCGTCACGGTGGTCTGGGTGACGGGTCCGCCGGTCGGCGGGGTGTATTCGGTGACGGTCTCCTTGTCCAGAGCGTCCCACTGATGGCGGACCCGGCCGTGGATGTCGTGGTCGGACCGGGCGATCGTCTCGAAGGTGGGCGTGCCGTTGTTCCAGGCCGCCATCCGCTCGATCCGGGTCGCCGCGCCGACGTCGGCGGCGACGCCCCAGTCGTGGCCGTCGTATGACGTTCGGTTGTCGGAAATCACCTGTGCCTCGGTGAGCGCCGCGGGGTTGGCCGCCTGGGCGCACGTGGCGGCAAAGGTCCGGATGCGGTGGGTCACCCCCATCACCCAGGCCGTGATGTTGCGCGGTTCGAAGGTGTTCTGAGTGCAGGTCTCGTCGCCCGTGACAGCCACGTCGCCGGCATCGTCTGTAGCGGTGACCATCCCGTAGGCGTCGAAGGTCTTGCGCACGCTGCTGACCCGCGGTGCCCGGCCGCCGTCCAGTTGCTCGCGCTCGTGGCTGGCCTGGACATCAGTGAAGCGAGACTCGGCGGTGTCCTTGTTGATGGTCCGCGACGCGGTCGGCGCGGACCGCCAAGGCTCCGACACCTGACGGGAGATCTCGGCGCCACCGGGGCCGTTGTAGGTGATTGCTTCCCGGACCATTCCGGAGAACTCGTCCTCGTCGTTGACGGTGGGCACACCGGCGCCGGGCAGGGTGACGGTACGGCGCCCGGACGGCAGCTTGTCGCCGTGCATACCTTGGAAGAAGCGGCTCTCGGTGAATGTCTGCTCGCCGAGATCGCCCGTGGTTTCGGTGACGGTCCGGTAGCCGCGCCAGTCGGACCAGGTTTTGTTCTTGGCGTCGATCAGGCCGTCGTCATCGGTGTAGTGCCATGCGGGGGACGAGTAGCCGTACGTGTGCACGATCCGTGGGCTGCCGTTCGGCGGCGCACCGCCGGTCTGGTCGATCTCGTACACGGTGGTGACGACGTACTTGTGGAACCAGTCTGTGACGGGGGCGGTGTATCCCTCGGGCGTCCACCGCACCGGGTAGCACCGCATGGTGTTCGTCGACGGATCGGCCGGGATCTTGCGGTTGGCCGGATCGGCGCTGCACTCCTCTGGTGAGTAGGTCACGTTGATCGTGCCGCCCGACTCGTTGCGGATCTTCGCGATTCGCATCCAGTTCATCGCGGGCGAATGGTCGATCGTGTCCACGCGGTTGGAGAGTTGGACCTCGGTGAATTCGACGTCGGGCACGGTGGTGCGCATTCCGACCCGGCCCTCGTGGGAAATCCTGCTGAGCCACAGGCCGGCCCGGGTACCGTCGCCCGGGTCCGGATACTTCTGGTGCAGCGTCCACCGGTCGACATCGCGATACGCCGAACCGCTCCAGACCTGGGTCAGGATGGTGTCGAGTCGCTTCGAGGACCAGAACGTCGGAGAGAACTGCATGCACGGCGCCTTGGTGCACTCCTGATCCCATGGGGTGTCGAGCCAGTGCGCCCCGTCGTGGGTGGCGCAGTCGCTCTCGCACCTGTCCTTGACCCCGAAGACGACTTGGGCCGGTGCATTGCCGGTGAAGACGCTGTCGATGCCGCCGTCCTGCCGGGTGCCGTAGGAGATTCGGGTGAGAAATCCCCCACGGTCGTAGGTGACGACGTCGTTCTGGTCGATGTTGCGCCCGTATTTGTTGGTTTCCTTGTCGTACCAGTACGACGCGGTGTTGCCTCGGCGGTCGACGACGTAGTCCAGGTTCCACCGGTACGCCTGGGTGCAGGACGAATCCTTGAACGCGGTCTTGTGGCACGGCTCAGCCGGGTGGTTGCCGAACACCGGCGCGGTCCAGGTCGATTCCGTACGCTGTGTGCCGGCTCCCGGGAGCTTGTTGAGGCCGAACCAGTACTGCGTGCCCTGGACGGTGGTGAGCACCCAGTGTTCGCCGTCGTCGTCGCCGTTGCTGGCGCCGGGTCGCCGCTCGATCGAGCTGCCGTCGTCGTTGCGCAGGTGCCACCGGTTCTCGGTGGCGTTGTAAATGAGTTCTCCGGCGTGGCCGTCCAGCGACATCGTCGCGTTGTCAGTAGCCCAGCACTGGTCGGCGGTCTTGACGGTGTTGTTGTTGGTGCCGTCCATGTCGTCGGTGCAGTTGCGGTAGCGACGTTCGATGTATCCCGGCCAGGCGTCGAATCCTTCGCCGATCCACGACGGTTGGTTGTTGGACGCCGCGTGCCGCCCGTCGACCGACTGCGACGAATACGACAGGCCGACCGTCGGCGACGGGCCGCCGGGCGGGGGCGGCACCTGCATCGGGTACGACCAGGAGAAGTTGCCCGAGTTACTGCCCGCGGACCAGGTCGCTGATGCGGTCAGGGAGGTGGCGCTGTAGCTGCCGGAGGGCCCGGAGGCTGCGGCCGCGACCGCGATCAGCGACGTAGTGCTGCGCACGGCGACCGTGGCGGTGAGGACTCCGGTCGACGTGTCGTTGCGCGTCGCCAGGGGCGTCCCCCGGCAGTCGGCGCTGCCGGGGGTGGTCAGGGCGCATCGGGGCAGCGACACCAGCCGCAGCCGGGACGCCCAGTCGCCGCCGTACGCAGACCGGAAACCGGCGTAGGTGACGGAGAGATCCACCGACGCGTCGGTGGTCACGCCGTCAGTGCGGCTGACGTCGAGCACGACGCCGCGCACGTGTGCCCGTTCGGTCGTGGGCCGGTCGAGCACCGTGACGCGCATGCGCGCGGCCGCCGTCGCGGGCCGCTTGTTCGCCGCGGCTGACGGACGAGCCTGCACTCGGAGCCCACCTGGACGGGACTGCGCCGGCGTCGCACCCGCCGCTACTGCGAAGTCGGCAGTGCCAGCTGTCGGCCAGCTCGCGGCCGGCGGAGCGACTTCAGGCTTGGCGGTGAATGCGGGGGCTTCGGCAACCGGCGGTACGCCCTTGACCGGAACGCTGGCGATCGACTTCGCCTTCGGTGGGCTGAACCCTTGCTGGGCCGGCGCTGCGGCCGAGGCCTGTGCGGACAGCGTCAGGACCAGCGAGGTGGCAACAGCTGCGGCCAGCATGCCGCGCAGCCGACGAGCGAGCGATCGGCGAGAGTACGAATGCTCGATGACCTCGTGGTCGCTCAACGGGTTTCCTCCGCTTTCGGTGGTGAGCACAGGTGCTGGTCAGGAGACGGGCGGCGAGATGCGCAGGCCGAGGCCCGGACGTAGGACGGGTGCGCGGTAGGTGTACTGGATTGCGACGGTGCCGTCTTCGTTCTCGATGCCGATGGTGGCGCCCCCACCCAGTTCGAGGAACGTGCCGTCGATCTCGTTGTACGCGAACCGGTAGCCGCCGGCCTCGTCGAGAATCAGCTGGAACGAGACGCGGGTGTTCGGATCCTCGTAGGACGCCACGTTGCGCCACTCGATGACGAACTGTCGTTGGGATGCGGTACCTCTGGTAGCCGTGCGGACGCTCGCGTTGGCGTCGACCACCCAGTCGTGCCAGAACGGGTAGATGGCGTTGTTCGGCTCTTCGGGGTTACGTACCGACGGGATCGGCCAGGCGTCCGAGGACGACTCCCCCGGGTCGGTGAAGGCCAGCAGCCCGTTGTTGTCCACCCAGGCCTTCGTGTACGTCTTGCCGTAGTGGGTCACCGGAAACGGCAGACTCGTCGAGGTGTACGCGTCGTCGCCGGTGAGCGGCAGCACGGTGGCGTCGGCTGGCGTCCAGGTCACGGGTTCCTCGGTGACCGTGTAGCCGCTGGCTGTGGCCGTGGTGCCGGTGGTGAAGTCTGCCGTTGGTTCGGTGTTGGTGGCGACTGTCACCTGGTCGACCGCGGAGCCGGTGCATCCTCCGCTGGTCTGGGTGGCGATCACCGCGTATTCGCCGGCAGGGACGTCGGTGATCCGGTAGGTGCCGTTGGCAGCCGTGGTGGCCGACCTGCCGGCCACCACTACGCCGGCCCCGGCGACCGGAGCACCTTGGCAGGTCACCGTGCCGCTGACCGTCCCCACGCCCGGCTGGCCGGGTACGAAGGTCACGCCCTTGCCGGAGTCGAGCAGCGCCTGCTTGTGCAGGTACTGGAAGCCCACCGTGCCGGATGCGTTCTCGATGCCCACCGTGGCTCCGGCGCCGCGCGCGACGGCGGAGCCGGCGGGGATCGACGAGTAGGCGATGGTGATCTCGCCGTTCTCGGAGAACACCGCCTCGAAGGTGGCCCTCGCGTTGACGTCCTCCCAGAGGTGGACGTTGCGCCATTCCACGACCCATTTGCGGTTCGGGGCGGTGCCGGTGGTGGTCGTCGCGATGCGTGATTGGGCGTCCAGGACCCAGTCGTCCCAGTGCGCGTAGACGGCCGCGTCGGGCAGGCCCTCGGCCGCCTGGGTCGGCACCTCGTTGGGGTTGGAGCCGATCCAGCCGAAGAACAGCGGGTCCTTGAAGGTCACCAGGCCGTTGGAGTTGATCCAGGCCGAGGTGTAGGTCTGGCCGTACAGCTTGATCGGGAACGGCGGGTTTTTCTGCCAGGTGACTTCGTCGCCGGTCCAGTCCTCGGTGATCGTGCCGGGGATGAACGCGGTGCTGCCGGAGGTGCACTTGTAGCCGAATTCGTCGCCGTCGGTCATCACCGACAGATCCACGTCCGAGGTGCCGCCAGGCAGGTTGATCGTCGCGTTCGCGTACCGGCCGGCGCACCGCGCATCGCCGGTGGCCACCGAGACCTTGTACTCGCCGACCGGCACACCGGTGAACTGGTAGGTGCCGTCGGCCGCGGTCGTCGTGGTGCGGCCGCCCGGGTTGAGGCTCACCGTCAGCCCGGCCGCGGGGCCCGCGGTGACCGCGACCGTGACACTGCCGTTGATCACACCGGGCGCGGCGGGAGTGAAGGTGATCGTGCCGTTGGAGTTGACCCGCGCCTCCTGGAAGGAGAACAGCGTGCCCACCGTGCCGGAGGCGTTCTCGATGCCGATGGTCGCCGCCGCGCCCTGTTGCAGCGAGGTGGTCAGCGTGCCGTAGTTGAACGCGATCTCGCCGTTCTCGCTGAAAACCGCCTCGAAAGTGATCCGGTCTGGGCCGCTCGGGCGGAACTTCGCGTTGCGCCACTCGATCACGAACTTGCGGTTGGGCGCGGTGCCGATGGTGTCGGTGCGCACGCTCGCCGAGGCGTCGATCTCAAGATCGTCCCAGAAAGGCGCGACCACCGCGTTCGGCGCGGCGAGCGTCGGCATTGTCGGGTTCGCGTACGTGTCGGTGCCGAGCGCGGCACCGAAGGTGAGGAAGCCGTTGGTGCTGACGGTGGCCGAAGTGTACGTCTGGCCGTGGAACGGCATCGCGAACGGCAGGGTTACTGCGGCTGTGCCCTCGTCGCCGGTCAGCGCGAGCACGTTGGCCGCCGCGGTAAAGGTGCCGGTGACCTGGGCGCAGGCGTAGCCCATGCCGCCGTAGTCCAGGGCTCGGCGCAGGTCTCGGACGGTGTCTGCGGTCAGCTCGACGATGTCCTGGGCGACCTGGGGGCACTTCTGGTTCTGCGCCGAGTAGACCGTGTACGTGTCCGGGACCAGCCCGGTGAAGCGGTACGTGCCGTCGGACGCGGTGGTGGCCTGCAACCCGGTCGGGTCCAGCGTGACCTTGGCGCCGGAGATGCCGGTGCCCGACATGCCGAGGACCTTGCCGGACAGCGAGTAGGTGGACGGCAGGTCCATCTCCACCGGCGAGTGGAAGATCACCGACCGGTCGGTGGCCAACGTGGCCTCGCCGGCCGCGTAGGTCAGACCGTCCGCACCGTCCGGAGCTTCGATGCCGACCACGGCCTTGGCGCCGCGCTCGTTGTCGTTGTCGAGCCCGGTGTAGCTGAACATCACTGTGCCATCGGCGCCGAGCACTGCCTCGAAGGACAGCCGTTCGTTCGTGGTGCCTTTGCGCAGCACGTTGCGCCACTCGACGACGAACTTCGCGGCGGTGCCGGTGCCGGTGCTGGTCGTGTTCACGCTGGCCGAGGAGTCCACGACCAGGTTGTCCCAGAACGGTGCGACCAGGCCGTCCGGCATGGCCGCGCCGGGCAGCGGAAGACCGTCGCCGGCGTGTGAGCCGGACGGGTCGACGAACGACAGGACGCCGTTGGTGTCGATCCACGCGGAGCGGTAGGACTGGCCGTAGAACGGGAAGCCGAACGGGATCTCCACGGTGGCCACCGCGTCGTCGCCGGTCAGGGCCAGTGCCGTGGTCCCCGGGGCGAACGTGGAGGTGGCCTCGTCGCAGGTGTAGCCCAGGTCATCGGTCGGCGGGGCGACCACCATGTCCTGCCAGGTGTCACCGTTCAGCGCAAGGGTGGTTCGGAAAATCCGGCCGCAGCGACCGTCCACCGTGGCGGTGACCGTGAACTGACCCGCCACGAGGCCGGCGAAGGTGAACCCGCCGTCGTCCCCGGTCGTCGCGGTCAGTCCGCCCGGTTGCAGTGTCACGACCGCGCCCGGCACCAGCTCGAAGGTCTCCGAGTCGATGACCACGCCGCTGAGCGAAGCACCACCGGTGACCTCAATCTGTCCGGTGCCGACGAGGCTGAGCTGGCCATTCGCCCCTACCGACTTGGCGTACACGGTCGTGGGACCCGCCGACGTGGGCGTCACCGAGCCGTCAGCGACGGCTCCGGCGGTGCCCGGGGTTGCGGTCTTGTCGAGGATGGCGGAGCCGGCGCTGTACTTGTACGCGGTGACGTTGGTGTCGCCGACGGCGTTGAGCTGGACCTTGGTGGCCTTGCCGAGCTCGGCGGGGGTGGTGTCCGGGAAGGTGACGACCGGTGGCAGCGGCATGGTGAGCAGTGCGATGTCCGCCACCGGTACGACGAACGTGTAGACGCCCACGTCGTCCAGCTGCCCGGTGAAGTAGCCGTCGTAGGCACCGTTCCATTTGCGGCGGCCGGCAGCGAAGTCGGTGGCGGCGTTGAAGCCGCCGGTCAGCGTCGCGGTGGCGGTCTGCGCGACGCCGTTGACGTAGAGCGTCAGCTTCTTGGTCGACACGTTGTAGGTAGCCGCCAGATGTGTCCACTTGTTGGCTGTGGGCGCCGCGTTGGACAGCACCGCGAACTGGGTCGGGTTGTCGACGTCGGAGCCCGCCATCGCGAAGCGCCACTTGTTGTCCGGGCCCGAGTAACCGAGCGAGTAGGCCGCCGTCCGCGAACCGTTGGCGGAGACAATGGTGCGCTGGCCGGTGCCACCGGTGGCGGCGAGTTTCACCCAGGCCGAAACGGTGAAGCTGGCGTCGGTGCGCACCGGTGTGACCGCTTCGGTGTCCGGGTGCGGGAAGTGCAGGGCACCCGCCTGCGAGGCGTAAGCGGTCGTACCGTTGAGCGACAGCGCGGAGCCGACGTTGGACCGGCCGGCGACCCGGGTGGCGCTGCCGGCCAGGGTAGCGGTGTTGCCGTGTCCGGTGTCGTCGGAGGCTGTCGTGGTACCGGCCGCTTCGTCGAAGACCCACGCCGCAGCCGGGCCGGACCCGGACTTCACCTTGAAGGTGTAACTGAACGGCGTGGCAGAGAATCGGCCTGACTTCTCCTTGCTCCACACCCGCAGCGTGTTCACGCCGTCCCGGGTCGGAGCCAGGTTCTTGATGACACCGGAGTGGTCGGCTTCGGCGGCGACTGTTCGCGCCGCGCTCGCTTGTACGCCGGAATCGAGGGTGTAGGCGTAAGCGACGATGTCCGCAGGACGGCTGGCCGGAGCGCCGACGGCGAAGTCACCGGTCAGCCCCACACCACCGCTACCGGGAACGGCCGGCGCGTCCACCGGGTACTGCGTCGAGCTCACCTTGGTCGGCGGCGCCGGCGGTGTGAGGTCGGCGATGAACTCGCACGTTCCGGACCAGTCGCCGTGGTCGGTGCCGTCCCAGGTGCGCGCCTGCCACACGTAGGTCGTGTTGTCGACGAGCTTGCCGGCCGGGATCGCCTTGGACACCGGTGACGGGTTGCCGGACGACTGCACGACCTTGTTCGACTCACTGCGAGCGCCACCCGCCGGCCACCAGTAGAAGTCGGTCGTCAGCGACTGCTGGCTCGAGTCCGGGTCCGACTGCTTGGCTGACATGATGGGCACGTTGGTCAACGCGTACGGTCGCGAAGCTCCGGTCGCGCAGGCCTTGCTGTCCGACTTACGGTCGCCGGGAGCGTTCGGCTTCGTGTTGTACTTGATCGCCAACTTGGGCGACGAGTGGTTGAACCGCTTCCACTGGTTCTTGGTGCCCTCGTCGATCGCCTTGAGCCCGACGGTCATCGTGGTCGACTTGTTCGAGTGCCGGACCATCCCGGTGACCGGGAACTCGACCGCGCCGGGGCCGTAGCATCCGTGGATCGAGCCGAGCTTGCGGTTGGCGGGGGTGGTCGCCGTCCAATCCTTGTACCAGGTGGGCTGCTTGTCCCAGGTCGTCTTGTCGGAGATGGCGCCGGTGAGCCAAAGCTTGGCGTTGGACTTGGGGCTGCAGGTCCAGGCGTGCCGCTGCTCGATACGGAACGTGGCGTCGAGGATGTGGGTGCCCTTGACCTTGGAAATGTCCATCCGGAACAACGAACGGACAATATGGTCGCTGCACCCCGAACAGTCCTCGGTACGACCAACGCCTGCCGAGCCGAAGTTCTTGCCGTCGGTCAGCGCTGACGAGTTCTTCCAGAAGCTCTTGGTCTTGTACTTGCTCCACACCGAAGTCCAGGAGTTGCCGGAGACGCTACCCGTCCAGGCCGGGTCGATGTGGATCGGCAGCGTGGCGTTCGGATCGGTGAGCAGCTTCTGATCCGGGATCAGCGTCATCGAGCCGGAAGCCAGCGACACCTTCATCACCGAGCGGCGGACCCGCTCGGCTGAGGCCCCGCCCTTTGCGGTCGCGGGCTGCTTCGCGTCCTTGGCCGGCGCGGCCGGGGCCGCCCTCGACTTCTGCTGCTTCGCCGGAGGTCGGACCTCGTCGACCGGGGCGGGGGGCTCGTCGCCGGCCTCCGCGTTCACCGACGAATCCCACATCAGCGGTGCCGGCGAGGTGAAGACCGCAGTGCCCTTGCTGTCGCGCGCCGCGAGACCACCGCCTTCGGCACGGCCGATAGTGACGCCCTCGGTGGCGACGCCGAACTTCAGGGCGGCCAGCTTGGGGTTACGGGCCGCCGCGCGGGAGCGGACGACGAGTTCCTCGGTGAAGCCCACGCTCTGCGCAGTCACCTTGAGGTCGATGTCGGGCAGCACGTCGCGGTACGTCGCCGTGTCACCGACGACGACCGGCTTGGGCAGTCGACCGGGCCACGACACGGCCAATTCCTTGGCGCCGTTCTGCAGCCGGGCAAGGGGACCGTCTCCCCCACCGGAGAACGTCAGCGGCAGCGCGGAAGCCCGCGGCGCGACTCCGGCCGCGGTGACCTTGAGGTTCGTGTCGATCGGCACCCAGGACTTGCCCCGGCGCACCCGGACCGGCTCAATACCCAGCTCGACGGTCTGCGAGCCGTCGGTGTTCGCCCAGGTCTGCGAGACCTCGGTGCGCTCCGAGAGGATCTCGACCGGTTTGCCACAGGTGGCCGCTACGCGATGAGCGGCGGAGCCGTCCGGCGCCTCGACGGCACAGGCCGGAGCGGGTGCCGCGGCAGCCGGCGACGGCGGCCGGGCGAAAGTCGAGACGGCGATGATCGTTGTTGCGGCGATCATCACGGATGCCGCAGAGCGGACCGGGCTGATAGAAGGCAGCATGAAATGACGAACGCCCGGCATAGAAGATCCCCCGTCGTGCGAGCGAAGCTGTGAGTCACCTTAAAGCCACGCTCAGGTAGACACTAATAAGTGTGACGTTCCTCGATATCTCTTGCTTCGTATCGACAGTCGCGACAAGGTGTACGTCCGATTCGGCGACCCGACCGTGGCCAGGCGGCCGTTGGCGAGGCGCTCCTGCTCGATCATGGCCATCCCGGCGTCCAGGTCGACATCAGCCCATCGCAGCCCGGCCACTTCACCGCGGCGCACGCCTAGGGCGCGTTTCGAAGTAGGTGTGTCGGTCGTCGATAGACGAAGAGGCCTCCGGTAGAGGGTTCATCGACGAAGAAGAACCTGAATACCGG